>JBNMQC010000108.1:0-8148 GCA_051277445.1 Bermanella sp.
GATTATGTCGAATTAGAAGCTTATTTGTTACACTTTAAACCACTATTTTCACGTCAAGATACCAGCATGCGCGCCGATTCTTTAATAATTCTCGATTTTGAAACCACGGGCTTATCGCCAGATATGGGGGACCGCGCCATTGAAATTGGAGCGGTGCGATTAGAAGGCGGTGAGGTGGTGGATAAATTCCAAGCACTCATGAATCCGGGGTTTCAGGTGTCAAGCTTCATTGCGGATTACACCGGCATTAGCAACGCGATGCTGGCTGATGCGCTAAGTTGCGAAGAGGTGATGCATGAATTCGCCAACTTTATACAAGGCTCAAATTTAATTGCGCATAATGCATCCTTCGATAAACGCTTTTTAGATGCGGAACTCGCCCGCATTGGTCGCCACTATGATGGTGAGTTTTCGTGCTCGTTATTGGTGTCCCGCCGTGTGTTCCAAGATGCAACCAGTCATAAGTTAGGAGAACTTGTGAAATATACAAGGGTGAAAAGCAATGGCGAATTTCACCGCGCTTTATATGATTCTGAAATGACCGCTAAGGTTTGGCTTGCCATGCTGGATGATATTGGTGAGCGCTACGGCGCGTTTGATTTAAGTTTCGAGCAGATTAAAACGCTAGCTAAAACTCCAAAAAAATCCGTGGGTAAATTACTCGCAGGTTGGGCGAGTGCTTAGGCGATAGAATTAAAATGACGTTACAGCACTCTATTTGTGCTGTATAAAAAATAGACACAAAAAAGCCCGCTAATAGCGGGCTTAAGTTTAAAAACGTTATTATTAGAATTTGTAACCGAAGTTAACGCGATACACCATAGGATCTAGATCATAATCGACGTTTAGCTCTCCCGCAGAGCCTTTAAGTGTGGCAGTGGTGCCAATTTTTGCGTACATGGCTGAGGCGTTGACAAACATATTTTCATTGATGCTGTAGTCAACCCCGGCTTGAACCGCTAAGCCTACGGAGTTATCTAATGATAACTTATCATAACCAAGCGCTTTTGCGTCTTTACCTGCCTTCTCGTCAAAGAAAACAGTGATGTTTAAACCACCGCCAATGTAAGGCTGAACGGCGGATGTTTTATCCATAAAGTAATACTGCGCACTAATGGTTGGTGGCAGGTGTTTAATCTCACCAATATCAGCACCTGGCGCACCAAGTGTTCCCGCCTTGGCAGTAATATCATGGGTGAAAGGAGTGGCACCTAATACTTCTACGCCAATTTGATCAGTGATCATATAAGTGGCAGAAATACCCAGTTGTGTATTGTCATTTGCTTTTACCGCCTGGCCTGCAACCTGATCAATATCATCAGAGGTTTTTTCTGGATTAACAGACGCTGTACCCACGCGCATTAAAATATCGCCAGCTTCATAAGCCATGGCAGGTGCACTTAATAGCATCGCAGAAGAGATTAAAAGAACGGGGGCGTTTAGTTTTTTTATCATGGGGTTTCCTTAGATTTCCCTTGGGTTTTTCTGCATATTAAGGGGATTTAAAATGGTACAGATGATCTAAATCAATTGTTTGACGCAAATTGATTTATTATTTTTTAACCAGAAAAAAGCTGATTTAAAACAAGGTTTGAAGTTTAGGGTTGGTATAAAAGATGTTAATGGGGAAGTTCTTCCCCATTAAAAATAGCAGTTAATTAAATGAGATTGTTTGAATTTCGAACGGTTTATTTGATAGCGAGTTTAAGTGTTTGCTCGGCAAGCGCATCCAGTGTGATGTCACCATCAGGACGATACCAGGTCGTTGTCCAGCCAATAGCACCGGTTAATAGACGTCTTAAAATGAAACCGTCGTGTTCGATTAACCCTTCGCTCTTACCTTGTTCGATTGTCGTCAGCCATAGGCTCTCGTATTCGTCGCGTAACTGAAGAATGTACTTTTGTTTGTCTTGACTAAGGCTTCGCCACTCGTAAACCAATACGCCCATGGCTTCACCGGTATCGGTATGAATCGACGCCAGTTCACAGGTGATTAATGCCAGTAGTTTTTCCTCAGCAGTATTGGCGTGTCTTAGTGCTTCATGCATACGAGCAATATTGATGATGATGGTCTCTTCCATCACACATAACAAAATAGCCTCTTTGCTTTTGAAGTGATGAAACAAGCTGCCTGATTGAATCCCAACGGCTGCGCCCAATTCACGAACCGTCGTTCGCTCATAGCCCTTGGTTTTAAATAAATGGGCCGCGGCGCGCATCAAGCGACCTTTAGCACTTTGCGGGTCGGTGATCTTACCTGAAGAGACCAGCTCAGTTAGTACTGCATCCACGGTGTGTTCCTTAAGAATTGGCATATTTCGCCATTATTTATGAAACATTTGGTATTGTAAACCAAGCGCTTGCTTGGTAGTGTGGTTTTATTGAATGAAATTAGAGTCTGCAGAGGTGGATTAATGCCCTCTGCAACGTCATTAAGGAAGCCATATGTCTTATAACAGTGTGTTTAAACCCGGTTTGTTTACCAATACGGTCATGGTTGTGACAGGTGGCGGCAGCGGTATTGGTCGCTGTTGTGCTCATGAGTTAAGCCACCTAGGTGCTCATGTGGTGTTAATTGGTCGCAAAGAAGAAAAACTGAAAAAGGTTCAGGCTGAAATTATTGAAGATGGCGGCAGTGCAGATTACTGGTCTTGTGATATCCGAGAAGAAGAATCGGTTAAAGCCACAGTAAAAGCCATCAAAGAAAAGCATGGTGTGATTCATGGTCTGCTGAATAACGCAGGTGGTCAGTATCCGTCGCCACTAGCCGCTATCAATCAAAAAGGGTTTGAAACCGTTGTACGCACCAATCTTGTTGGCGGTTTTTTGTTTGCCCGTGAAGTGTACAACCAATCCATGGTGAAAACCGGTGGCAGTATCGTCAATATCATTGCGGATATGTGGGGCGGTATGCCGGGTATGGGGCATTCTGGTGCGGCTCGTGCGGGTATGGAGAACTTCACCAAAACCGCAGCGTTTGAATGGGGCCAATCAGGTGTGCGTGTGAATGCCATCGCACCGGGCTGGATTATCTCAAGTGGCATGGACACCTATGAAGGTGCTTTTAAAGCCATTATTCCAAAGTTAGAGCAAGCGGTGCCGCTTTCACGTATGGGGACTGAGTCTGAAGTGAGTGGTGCAGTGAGCTTTCTATTGAGCGAAGCATCTGCGTTTGTCAGTGGTTCTACTTTGCGTATCGATGGTGCAGCATCATTAGGCAATCGTATGTGGCCACTGCCCAAAGCTAAAAATAATACGCCTTATAATGGTTTTCATCGCGCGGTGATGCCAGAGGTTTTGCAAGGAAAAAATAACCATAAGCAGGAGGCCTAATCATGCCCGTATTGCAATCAGATATTGATGTTCATGGTCCAGGTTTTCAATCTAATAGCGAAGCCATGCAGGTATGTATTGATGAGTTTCGAGCCGTTGAGCAAAAAGTAATTGAAAAAGAATTAGCCAGTACAGAAAAATTCATTCAGCGCAAAAAGTTGCTGCCACGTGAACGCTTGAATCGTTTATTGGATGCAGGCTCGCCGTTTCTCGAAGTGATGGCCCTTGCAGGTTATAAAATGCACGACGATAAAGATGGCAGTGGAGCAGGTGGCGGCATTATTGCCGGTATTGGTTATGTGGCCAATATTCGCTGCATGATTGTAGTGAATAATTGTGCCATTAAAGGCGGCACCATCTCACCTGCTGGCTTAGATAAGTCCTTACGACTTCAAGAGATTGCCCAAGAAAATAATTTACCGGTGGTGAGCCTATCCGAAAGTGGTGGTGCGAACTTGAACTATGCCACGGACATTTTTGTAAAAGGGGCGAAAGCGTTTGCTAATCAAGCGCGCATGTCTGCTCAAGGTTTGCCTCAAATCACGGTTGTGCATGGTAATGCAACCGCTGGAGGGGCGTATCAGCCAGGCTTATCTGATTGGGTTGTGTTAGTACGTGGCAAAGCGAAAATGTTTTTGGCAGGCCCGCCGCTATTAAAAGCCGCCACGGGTGAAATTGCGACTGACGAAGAACTGGGTGGCTCCGAGATGCATGCACAAACTGCCGGTACAGCCGAGTATTTAGCCGAAGACGACGCTGACGGCATTCGTATTGCTCGCGAGATTATGCAAAGTTTACCTTGGAATGACCAAGTGGACCCAAGCGCGTTAAAACCTAGTTTATATGCGCAGCCGTTATATTCACCGGATGAACTGATCGGTGTGGTGCCTGCTGATGCTAAACAACCTTACGACGTGCGTGAGATCTTAGCGCGTATAGCGGATGGCTCTGAATTTTTAGATTTTAAAAATGAATACGATAACCAAACCGTATGTGGTCGGATTAAGATCGAAGGCCATGCAGTGGGTATTATCGGTAACAACGGGCCGATTACACCAAAAGGTGCGGCAAAAGCGGCTCAATTTATTCAGTTGTGTGAGCAGAGTAATACGCCACTGTTATTTATTCATAACACCACAGGTTTTATGGTGGGCACGCAAAGTGAGCAAAACGGTGTGATTAAACACGGCTCTAAAATGATTCAAGCGGTTGCCAATGCAACGGTACCAAAAATAAGCATTAATGTTGGTGGCTCTTACGGTGCAGGCAACTACGCCATGTGCGGGCGTGGCTTGGACCCAAGTTTTATATTTGCATGGCCAAATAGTAAAACCGCTGTCATGGGTGGCGCTCAGGCAGGCAAAGTATTGCGAATCGTGACAGAGGATAAGCAGCGCAAAATGGGTATGGAGCCCGATCCAAAAATGCTCGATACCATTGAGTTGGCCACCGCTCAAAAACTGGATGCGGGCTCTACCAGCTTATTTGGCACGGCTCGCTTATGGGACGACGGCATTATTGATCCACGTGATACTCGCCGTGTACTGGGTTATTGCTTAAGTATTTGCAAAGAAGCCCAAGCGCGTACATTGCAACCTAATTCATTCGGCGTGGCCCGTTTGTAAGTATCTTTATTTTTTACTCTTTTTAAGGACAGCGACATGATTATTACTCACGAACATAAAGAAATTTTTCGCACTATGAAGAATTTCGTTGAAAATGAAATCAACCCCAACGTAGCTGAATGGGAAAAGGCCGGAATATTCCCAGCCCACGAAGTCTTCAAAAAAATGGGTGATCTTGGGCTATTGGGTATCAATAAAAATGAAAAATACGGCGGCATGGGTCTAGACCATTCCTATAATATTTATGCAGCCGAAGCATTAGGCTATGCCACCTGTGGTGGTGTGCCGCTGGCGATTGGTGTGCAAACCGATATGGCGACACCCGCCATTGAAAAATTTGGTAGCCATGAACTAAAAGAAGAATTTCTTGCACCTGCCATTGCTGGTGATTTTGTGGCAGCTATTGCTGTATCAGAAACTGGCGCTGGTTCGGATGTGGCAGGCCTTAAAACCACTGCGAAAAAAGACGGCGATGATTATATTATTAATGGCTCAAAAATGTGGATCACGAACTCCACACAAGCAGACTTCTTTTGTGTGCTTGCCAATACCAGTGATGATAAGCCGCACAAAAATAAATCATTGATCATCGTACCAGCCAATACCAAGGGCGTCACTGTCGGTGAAAAAATCGACAAAATCGGTATGCGCTCAAGTGATACGGCACCTGTATATTTTGATGATGTGCGTGTACCTCAGCGTAATCGTATTGGGGCTGAAGGCACTGGCTTTATGTTGCAGATGCTTCAGTTCCAAGAAGAGCGTTTATGGGGCGCGGCAAGTGGTCTGATTACCCTTGAGCAATGCGTTGAAAAAACCATTGAATACACCCGTGAACGTAAAACGTTTGGTCAGCCACTTATAAATAATCAATCCATTCATTTTCGTTTAGCTGAATTACAAACGGAAATCGAATCACTGCGTGCACTGACTTATCGCGCTACTGAATTAATGATGCAAAAGCAAGATGTGACCAAGCTTGCTTCCATGTGCAAGTTAAAAGGTGGTCGCTTGATTCGCGAAGTTGCGGATAGCTGTTTGCAATATTGGGGCGGTATGGGCTTTACCATGGATAATCCAATTTCACAGGTGTATCGCGATGGTCGTTTGGCATCCATCGGTGGTGGCGCGGATGAGATCATGTTGGGCATTATCTGTAAATACATGGATATTCTTCCTAAGAAAGCAAAATAGTCCCAGTTTAAATAGGAGCCATCATGTTAGAGCAAGCTTACACCTGCATTAAGTTAGAACGGGACGAGCAAAACCCTTGGGTGCTGCATTTAACCTTGGACCGTCCACAGGCTCGCAACGCCATGAGTTTGGCTATGGTCGGTGAATTGTCACACGTGTTGGATGCTTTACAAACCGATCTGTCTGTACGAGCCGTCATTATACGTGGTGAAGGTGGTCACTTTTGTGCAGGTGGCGACATTAAAGATATGGCCAATGCGCGTGCCGCAGCAGCAAAAAGTGACAGCGATCCTTACTTTGAGTTGAACAAGCAATTTGGCGAGCTGATTTTAAAAATGAATCACATACCTCAAGTGGTTATCACAGTATTAGAAGGTGCCGTGTTGGGTGGTGGTTTTGGTTTGGCATGTGTCAGTGATGTGGCAATTGCAACCGATACAGCAAAATTTGGTTTGCCTGAAACCAGTTTGGGTATTCCCCCTGCGCAAATTGCTCCGTTTGTTGTGAAACGTATCGGTTTAACCCAGACACGTCGCCTTGCTTTATTAGGCGAGCGTTTCGGTGGTGAAGAGTCGGTTAAATTAGGTATTAGCCACTTTTTTGCAAAAGATGATGCGGAGCTTGAAGTGCTATTAGGGCGAACGCTTGATCAAATTAAATCCTGTGCGCCTCAAGCAAACGCAGTAACCAAGCAGTTGATTTTAAAGGCTGCTGAGCATGAGGCGTCAGAATTAATTGATGAAGCGGCTAAAGCGTTTAGTGCCTCTGTTCAGGGGCAAGAGGGTGTGGCAGGGACGATGGCCTTTATTCAAAAAAAACCGGCTCCCTGGAATGTTTAGTTTGCTCGCAGAGCTGTAATAAAAAATAACAATAATTATCCGTTTTATGTATGAAGTGGTCTGAGGTTGGAGAAGCGACATGGCTGAATTTACAAAGGTGTTAGTGGCAAACCGTGGAGAAATCGCATTGCGAGTATTGAAAACCGCAAAAGCCATGGGTTATGAAACCGTCGCGGTATACAGCGAAGCCGATGCGGATGCGCCTCATGTGGCTTTTGCAGATGAGTCCGTATGCATTGGACCAGCTCAGGTCAACCAAAGCTATTTGGTGATTCAAAATATCATAGACGCATGCAAAAAGACCGGTGCACAAGCGGTTCATCCAGGTTATGGATTTTTATCAGAAAACACAGACTTTTGTGCGGCTTGTCAGGCAGAGGGGATTACATTCATTGGGCCTGATCCAAAAGCCATCGAGCTAATGGGTAACAAGCGTTTAGCTAAAATTGAAATGATTAAGGCGGATGTACCATGCATTCCTGGTTATGAAGGTGCCGACCAAGACGAGAAAACCTTATTATCTCAGGCCAATGAAATTGGTTATCCCATTATGGTCAAGGCTGCTGCTGGCGGTGGTGGTCGTGGTATGCGCCTGGTACATGCTGAGTCTGAATTCTTAGAGCAATTAAAAACAGCCAAATCTGAAGCGCTTAATGCATTTGGCAGCGATGAAATTATTTTAGAAAAGGCGGTAATTAGCCCACGCCATATTGAAATTCAAATCTTTGCCGATAGACATGGCAATTGCATTTATTTAGGTGAGCGCGATTGCTCTGTGCAACGTCGTCACCAAAAGGTCGTAGAAGAAGCGCCATCTCCGTTTGTTAATCCTGAGCTTAGACAAAAAATGGGTGAGGCTGCCGTCAATGCAGCCCTAGCTTGTGAATATGTGGGCGCGGGTACCGTTGAGTTTTTAACCGATGATGCTGGCAACTTTTACTTCCTTGAAATGAACACCCGCTTGCAAGTAGAGCACCCAGTAACGGAACTCGTTACTGGTGTGGATCTGGTGGCCTGGCAGCTAACAATTGCAGCGGGTGGCCTTTTACCTAAAACACAGGAAGAGGTCACTATTAATGGGCATGCCATGGAGGTGCGTTTATACGCTGAAGATCCGGCACTTGGTTTTATGCCACAGACTGGTGAAGTATTACGCT
>JBNMQC010000109.1:0-8127 GCA_051277445.1 Bermanella sp.
ACAATACCCACGAAGCCCAGCAGAATGAACAAGGTGACATCATCACCAAGCAAGCGGCCCAAGTTTGGCAACCCGAAGCCACGTTGGGCTTAGGTAAACCCGATGACGGGCTGTACCTGTTAGAAGAACCAGGTCGTCCCGGTGAAATGATGCCCGCGTTTGAAGATGAGCATGGCACTTACATCATGAATTCAAAGGATTTGCGCGCCATTCAGCACATTCAAAGGCTCGTGGATATGTGTGTGCATTCTTTAAAAATCGAAGGCCGCACCAAAAGCCACTATTACGCGGCGAGAACCGCACAAACTTATCGCCAAGCCATTGATGACGCCGAGGCAGGAATTCCCTTCAATAAAGGGCTCATGGACACACTTGAAGCGCTTTCTAACCGAGGTTACACCGAAGGTTTCTACCGTCGCCATGTGCATGATGAGTACCAGAACTATGAACGGGGTACGTCCATAAGCACCAAGCAGCAATTCGTGGGTGAGGTGATTCAAACCATTCACCCAGATTACCTTACCATCGATGTGAAAAATCACTTTGAAGAAGGGGATCAAGTGGAGCTCATGTCCCCTAGCGGCAATATAAGCTTCCAACTCACAGGCATGCTGGACACCAAGCAACAGCCTAGACAGATTGCTCAAGGATCTGGTGTAAAGGTACTCATTCCTAAACCGGAAGGCTACGAAGAAAGCCCGTACACCCTATTAATGAAAAACTTAAGCTAACAATCATGAGCGCCACCCCGTTGTGGTTAAAATCCATTTACATGGCACTTGCGTATAACTAATACATTTAATGGGGTGGCTTATGAAAATTTTTGTACTTCTAGCGTTGATAGGCGCTCAATCTCTGGCCTTTGCTGATTGCCCACCGTTGCTTGATAGTCAAATTGATAAATTGCACAGCAGCGACGTCATTGAACTGTGCGATGCTGTTAACAACAAACCTGTTCTGATTGTGAATACTGCCAGCCACTGCGGGTACACAAAGCAATTTAAAGGCCTTGAAGCGGTCCATCAAAAATATAAAGACCAGGGATTACTGGTTATTGGTTTCCCTTCCAACAGCTTCAATCAAGAAGCCGACAACGAAGCGGCAACAGCGGATGTATGTTATCGCAACTTTGGTGTGAGCTTTATGATGAGCAAACCCATCAACATCAAAGGCAACAACGCTCACCCAATTTTCAAACATCTAGCTTCTAAGCAAGGTGAACCTGAATGGAATTTCAATAAGTACCTTGTCGATGCCAAGGGTAATGTGATCAAACGCTATGACAGCTGGATAAAACCGACTTCAAAAACCTTAGAAAAAGACATTGAAGCGGTGCTTTAATATGTCTAACTCAAAAAAAGACATCACGGTTTTCTACGACGGTCAGTGTCCATTATGCAGCTGGGAAATTGACCATCTTAAAAAGAAAGACGTTAATCAACGCATCGGTTTTGAAGATATACACGGTGATGAGTTTGCCACGAAGCACCCTAATTTAAATAAACAGCAGCTGGACAACCTACTGCATGTTCAGCAATCGGATGGTCAATTCCAAACCGGAATTGATGCCACCTACCTACTATGGCAAACCGTGGGCATGGGGAAATGGTTTGCTCCACTTAAATGGAAATGGCTGCGAGTCGTCCTAAAACCCAGTTACTTATTATTTGCACGATATCGCCACAGCATCACTGCGTTGCTTTTCCCTGTTCGCACCTATCGGGCTAGAAAAAAGGCCACCAATCATGAATAGCATTATTATCGGTGCCAACAGTGCCATCGCACAGGCTATTGTGAAACACATTCAAGGGCAATCTGAAACGATTATTACGGTTTCTCGAAAAGCCAATACAAGTAACCATTCATCGATTAAAGCTCTGTCATGTGATTATTCACCTGGAAGCATTGCAGAGGTCATCACACAGATCACTAGCCTAAACTTAGCGTCCATTGATCGTGTCTACATTTGTAATGGGGTTTTGCAAAACGATACTATTGAGGTAGAAAAGCGCATCGAAGACATCAAACCAGAAAACTTCATGGCGCTGATGAACAGTAACACTTTGGTACCTTTACTGTGGGTGCAAGCCCTCTTACCTTTACTACGCCAACAGGTTTGTACCATCACGGTTTTCAGCGCGCGCATCAGCAGCATTTCGGACAACAATCTAGGTGGCTGGTATAGCTATCGAGCCAGTAAAGCAGCTCTTAACATGCTGTTAAAAAATGCCAGTATTGAATACGCGAAAAGAGCGAAAGGCGTCAAACTACTCGCCTTTCATCCAGGCACCACAGACACGCCATTAAGCAAACCTTTTCAAAAAAATGTCCCACAGGACAAATTATTTACCCCAGAGTTTGTGGCCAACCAACTAGAGAACATTATTCAAACCTTACAATTCGATGGGCAATTGAGCTTCCTTGATTGGCAAGGCAAAGACATTATATGGTGATGAATTTTAGTCCTCAGGGGCGTTGGCAATCCATTCCAGCGCATCTTGGATATCGTCAAAATACTTCACATCACCAGAGACAAACCAGCCCCCAATTTTAGCCGCCACTTGCAACCAGCGCTTATTACCGCAAACCGCTACTTTCTGAAATTCGCTGCCATGTTTGAGCCCTAGCTTCAAATCATCCCATGCCGCCCTCAGCTCCCAGCCATCTAGTTGTGTCGCATCAAACAGCAAGTCCACTTTAGGGTGGTCAACCTTCTCTAACGCACCATCAATCAAAGGCGTTATGGTCAAATAATCTTCGTGGGTTAATGTGCCAACCGCCTTGAGTGAAATAAACGCATATTGATCGACGCGTTCAATACCAATAGTTAAACCATGTGTTTTTAATAACATGCCAGCCCTCACCCTTAAGCAATCACGATTGAGGAGCTAAATTACCGCTGTTTTGAGTTAACACCACTGACATATGTCATGAACCTTAATTTCAAGGCACAAAAAAGCCCTCAATTGAGGGCTTCATTGATCTAGATTAGTAAAAAACCTACCAGCCAGCTTTATCTTTTAGCGCTTGCCCAATGTCTGCAAGACTTCGAACGGTTTTCACACCGGCCGCTTCTAGCGCTTCAAATTTTTCAGCTGCGGTACCTTTACCACCTGCGATGATCGCACCAGCGTGGCCCATACGTTTACCGGCAGGCGCGGTCACACCCGCAATGTAAGACACCACTGGCTTAGTCACATTATGCTTAATGAACTCAGCCGCTTCTTCTTCTGCTGTGCCACCAATTTCACCAATCATCACAATGGCTTCTGTTTTAGGGTCATCCTGAAAACGTTTGAGGATATCGATGAAACTAGAGCCTGGAATAGGGTCACCACCAATTCCGACACAAGTAGACTGGCCAAAACCATAATCGGTGGTTTGCTTAACCGCTTCATAGGTTAACGTGCCCGAACGAGACACAATACCCACCTTACCCGGCTTATGAATATGGCCTGGCATAATACCGATTTTGCATTCACCCGGTGTAATCACACCTGGGCAGTTAGGACCAATTAAGGTCACGCCCAATTCGTCACAACGCATTTTGCACAACATCATATCCAGTGTTGGAATGCCTTCCGTGATACAAACAATCAGTTCGATACCACCATTGGCCGCTTCTAAAATCGAGTCTTTACAAAATGGCGCTGGCACGTAAATCACAGAAGCCTGTGCACCGGTCTGTGCAACCGCCTCTTTCACCGTGTTAAACACAGGCAGGCCTAAGTGAGTCGTACCGCCTTTACCAGGGGTCACACCACCGACCATTTTAGTGCCGTATTCAATCGCTTGTTCAGAGTGAAAAGTACCTTGAGAACCGGTAAAGCCTTGACAAATAACCTTGGTATTTTTATCAATTAAAATGCTCATATTATTTGCCTCCTGCTGCTTTAACCACTTGCTGAGCGGCATCCGTTAAACTTGTAGCAGCAATGATATCAAGGCCACTTTCAGCTAGTTTTTTCGAACCCAGTTCAGCATTGTTACCCTCTAAACGAACAACCACGGGCACTTTAACGCCGACCTCTTTCACTGCACCAATAATACCTTCTGCAATCATGTCACAACGAACAATCCCGCCGAAAATATTCACGAGCACCGCTTGCACCTTATCGTCCGATAGGATGATTTTAAATGCCTCAGCTACACGCTCTTTTGTTGCACCGCCACCAACATCCAAAAAGTTAGCTGGGTCGCCGCCATGTAATTTAATAATATCCATGGTACCCATGGCCAAGCCTGCGCCGTTCACCATGCAACCAATATTGCCATCTAAAGCCACATAGTTAAGTTCCCATTTAGCGGCTTCCGCTTCACGGGCATCGTCTTGTGACGGGTCATGCATGGCTTGTAAATCTTTGTGCGCATACAGCGCATTACCATCGATATTAATCTTGGCATCTAAGCAATGAAGGTCTCCTGCTTTGGTGATCACAAGCGGGTTAATTTCTAAAAGCGCCAGATCTTTCTCAAAGAACAACTTAGAAAGGCCTAAAAAGATGTGAGTAAACTGCTTAATTTGATGATCTTTCAGACCCAACTGGAACGCTAATTCACGTGCTTGATGTGGCTGAGCACCGGTTAAAGGATCAATTTCGGCTTTAAGGATTTTTTCTGGCGTTTCATGGGCCACTTTTTCGATCTCAACACCACCTTCGGTTGAGGCCATGAAAACCACACGCTGAGAAGCACGATCAATAACTGCACCTAAGTACAGCTCTTGCTCAATATCAGTACATTCTTCAATTAGGATTTGATGGACAGGCTGACCGCCTGCATCGGTTTGATAAGAAACTAGATTTCTGCCCAGCCAGTGTTCGGCAAATGCTCTGATGTCATCTTTGCTCGATACAACTTTTACACCGCCTGCTTTTCCTCGCCCACCGGCATGAACCTGCGCTTTAACTACCCACGCACTACCGGGAACATTATCAGCCGCTTTCACAGCTTCTTCAGGCGAAGTGGCGACTACCCCTTGTGACACAGGTAAACCATAAGCGGCAAAAAGCTGCTTAGCCTGATATTCATGTAAATTCATGATGACCTCGTCGTGCTTTCTTTGTTGAAAAAACACGCACCAAAAAGATTCAGTGCGCCTTATAGGATTTTGTTATAACAAAATCCTAGAATAAAAGACACTACCGAGGTGAAAACCATGGGAGTCAACGTAAAAACGGGCTAGGCATACCCCTAACCCGTTTATTTATCACGCTATTTACGTTTACGATTCGCTTTGTGAATCGCGTGATTGTTAACCCCTAGAGCGGCTTCATGTACTGCTTCAGAAAGAGTCGGATGAGAGAAAACCATCATGCCTAAATCTTCTGCACTTGAGCCAAATTCCATGGCAATCACCACTTGCTGAACCAAATCACCTGCACTTGGGCCAATCACACTGGCGCCAAGAATGGTATCCGTTTCAGCATCGGCAATAATTTTTACAAAACCCGCTGTATCATTTGCAGCCATTGCGCGACCTACCGCTGCAAATGGGAAAGTCCCTACGTTGTACTTGGCACCGTCTGCTTTTAATTCATCTTCGCTCTTACCTACCCAAGCAATTTCAGGATGCGTATAAATAACAGATGGAATGCAGTCATAGTTAACCTGTGCTTTATGACCAGCAATGCGTTCGGCAACCATTACGCCTTCTTCAGACGATTTATGCGCCAGCATAGGGCCACGAACCACATCACCAATCGCATAGATACCCGGTGCATCTGTCGCACAACGGCTATTTACATAAATGCAACCGCGTTCATCTAGGTTGACACCACAATCACCTGATAACAAGTTTTCAGTGTAAGCGCGACGACCAACAGCAACGATCAGCTTATCGAACGTAATACTTTTCTCGCCTTCGCTGTCAGAGTAAGACACAACTACTTCTTGTTTCTTACCCTTGCCTTTAATTTCAGTGCCCGTTACACGTGCACCTAATAAAACGTCCATCCCCTGCTTTTTAAACTGCTTAGCGGCTTCTTTACCCACTTGAGAATCAACTAGGTGTAAAAATTTATCTTGCGCTTCAAGTACTGTCACTTGAGAACCTAGGCGATTCCAAACACTCCCTAACTCTAGACCAATAACGCCAGCACCGATCACACCTAAACGCTCAGGCACTTCGGTGAATTCTAGCGCACCAGATGAGTCAACAATCACACCTTCCGTCAATGGTGCTGGTGGAATTTCAACCGGAACTGAACCCGTCGCTAAGATAACGTTTTCCGCTTCAAGGGTTTCAACCTTACCCGCATGGTTAGTAAATTCGACTTTCTTACCCGCCAATAACTTACCAAAACCTTCAAGAGGGGTTACGCCATTGGCCTTAAATAGACCAGCCACGCCCTGAGTCAGGTTCTTAACGATGGTATCTTTACGATCCAACATAGCAGGGACGTCAATGGAAATATCCTTGACGCTGATGCCATGTACATCGTAGTTATGCTTGGCTTCTTCATACTTATGGGAGCTATCAAGCAAGGCTTTTGAAGGGATACAACCAACGTTTAAGCAAGTACCGCCAAACACGCCCTTACCATCAGCATTCAGCCACTTGTCGATACATGCGGTTTTAAGACCCAGTTGCGCTGCACGAATCGCAGCAACATAACCACCAGGACCGCCACCAATTACGATTACATCAAACTTATCCATGATTTTTCCTTTTATGCACGCTCAAGGGCATAACTTAAATTGAAATCGCGCTCAGCATGACGCTGAGCTTTCTAATTTATAAAATTAAATATCCAATAAAATACGAGCTGGATCTTCTAACAATTCTTTAATGGTCACTAAGAATTGAACGGCTTCTTTGCCATCAATCATTCTGTGATCATAAGACAGTGCTAGGTACATCATGGGGCGAATCTCAACCTGACCATTAATCGCCATTGGGCGATCTTGAATCTTATGCATACCCAAGATAGCAGTTTGTGGTGGGTTTAAAATAGGCGTCGACATTAATGACCCAAACGTTCCACCATTTGTAATAGTAAAGGTACCACCTTGCATCTCTTCAATGCCCAGTTTGCCGTCACGGGCTTTACCCGCGTACTCCACAATCCCACGTTCAATGTCGGCAAGACCCATGGCATCTACATCACGTAAAACCGGTACAACCAAACCTTTCTCGGTAGAAACCGCCACACCAATATCTTGATAGCCGTGGTAAACAATGTCATTACCATCAATAGACGCATTCACCGATGGGAAACGCTTCAATGCCTCTGTCGCGGCTTTTACAAAGAAAGACATGAAACCCAAACGAGCACCGTCATGTTTTTTCTCAAACATATCTTTGTATTGTTTGCGCAGTTCCATAACCGCTTTCATGTCGACTTCGTTGTAAGTGGTCAACATGGCTGCATTTTGTTGAGCCGACACTAAGCGCTTAGCAATAGTCGAACGTAAACGTGTCATCGGTACACGCTTTTCAGCACGCTCACCTGGGTTAAAGCTTGGCGGAGCAACTGGTGCTGATTTAGCCGGTGCAGGCTGGCTTGGTGCCGATGCTTGAGGGGCTGGCTCTGCCGCTGGCGTTTTAAGATGATTCAACACATCTTCTTTGGTAATGCGCCCATCTTTACCAGTGGCTTTGACATCAGAAAGGGAAACCCCTTTTTCTTCTGCTAACTTACGGGCTGCTGGGTTCACTTTTACATCGTCAGCATCCGTGTCGCTTGATTCCTCTGCCGCACTAGAAGCAGGCTTATCCGCCGCAGGAGCAGAATCACTGATGTCACCCGCTTCAAAAATCGCAATCACTTCAGCACTCAGAATGGTTTCACCTTCAGGCTTAATGATTTCTTTAATCACACCATCGGCTTGAGCGACCACTTCTAAAACCACTTTATCGGTTTCAATATCGACCAACAATTCATCGCGCTTTACAGGCTCGCCGACTTGCTTGTGCCAAGTGGCGATGGTGCCATCAGCAACTGACTCAGGGAAAACTGGGGCTTTAATTTCATTACTCATGTCTACTATTCCTAATTCGTTGTTCGCTTGGGCTTATAAGCCCAGTGCATCTTTGATCAATTGCTCTTGTTGCTCTAAATGCAACGCCATATAACCCGCAGCAGGTGATGCAGAAGCATCACGGCCAGCATAATCCAAATACAA
>JBNMQC010000110.1:0-8100 GCA_051277445.1 Bermanella sp.
GTAACCGGTTGTGAAGTGTCTGAAGGTTACGGCATGACAGAAACTTCACCGATCGCCTCTTTTAACCCACCTGGCCACACTCAGCTAGGTACCATCGGTATGCCTGTATCGAACACACTATGTAAAGTGATTGACGAAGAAGGCAATGACTTACCAGTTGGTGAAGCGGGTGAGCTTTGCGTGAAAGGCCCTCAAGTCATGAAAGGTTACTGGCAGCGACCAGAAGCCACGGCTGAAACCATTACCGAAGACGGTTGGTTGAAGACGGGTGACATGGCCGTGATTCTTGAAAACGGTTACATGAAAATTGTCGATCGTAAAAAAGACATGATTATTGTTTCTGGTTTTAACGTTTACCCGAATGAAATCGAAGACGTAGTGGCAAGCCACCCTGATATCGTAGAATGCGCCGCAGTGGGTATCCCTGATGAAGTATCCGGTGAGCAAGTTAAGATTTTCGCGGTTTCAAACAACCCTGCACTAACCGCAAAAGAAGTCACTGACTTCTGCCGCGAACGCTTAACGGCCTATAAAGTGCCTAAGCTGGTTGAGTTCCGTGAAGACCTTCCGAAGACCAACGTTGGTAAAATCCTTCGTCGTGAACTGCGTGATGAAGAAACTGCATAATTACGCTTTGATGTAATTTGCGTATAATAAAACGCCCTCCAAGGAGGGCGTTTTGCGTTTCATAAGAATGAGTTTGGTATCTGTGACTAATGACATCGCTCAGTTAGAGCAATTAATATCTCAAAGCATGATTCAACAGAGATTTGGCTTTTCCCGTCAGTTATCTCAAATCAAGAAACGCTTAAAGACTAAGCAGCCAGTTGATCAGTCCATTGAGAAATTACAAACTCAACTTATCAAAAGTTGTGAGCGTGCAGGACTGCGTGGTACGGGCCTTAAGCCTATTGAATATGATGACACGCTGCCTATTAGCCAAAAGCGCGATGAAATATCCGATGCCATTCGTGATAATCAAGTCGTCGTGATTGCCGGTGAAACAGGCTCTGGTAAGACCACTCAAATACCTAAGATATGTTTAGAGCTGGGTTTAGCCCAATACGGTTTAATTGCCCATACTCAGCCGAGACGCATAGCTGCACGTTCCGTGGCTCAACGAATAGCTCAAGAAGTGAAGGTTAACCTTGGCGATGAAGTGGGTTATCAAATCCGCTTCAATGATCAAAGCAGTGAGCATACCTTGGTTAAGCTCATGACCGACGGTATTTTACTTGCGGAAACGCAAAACGATCGTTTTTTAAATAAATATCAAGTCATCATTATTGATGAGGCCCATGAGCGCAGTCTCAATATCGATTTTCTGTTGGGGTACTTAAAACAGTTACTGCCTAAGCGCCCTGACCTTAAAGTCATTATCACCTCGGCCACCATTGATGTGGATCGCTTCTCGAAGCATTTTAATGACGCGCCTGTGATTCAGGTGTCTGGTCGAACCTTTCCAGTTGAAACGCGCTATCGTCCATTGATTGACTTAGACGAAGAAGGTGAAGAGCGAGAAGGGGACTTATATCGTGGCATTGTTGATGCGGTAGAAGAGCTTCAGATAGAAGATGCCAAACGAGGTCAGATTGGCGATGTGCTGATCTTTTTAAGTGGTGAGCGTGAAATACGTGAAGCGGCGCTAGAGCTTAAAAAAGCCAATTTAAAAAACAGCGAAATACTACCTTTGTATGCACGCTTAAATAATGCGGATCAAAACAAGATATTTAATCCATCAGGTGGCTCACGACGCATTATATTATCAACCAATGTGGCTGAAACCTCGTTAACGGTACCAGGGATTCGTTACGTCATAGACAGTGGTGTCGCACGTATTAGTCGCTACAGTTATCGCTCTAAAGTTCAACGTTTGCCGATAGAGCCCATTTCGCAAGCCAGTGCCAATCAACGTAAAGGCCGTTGTGGTCGAGTCAGTGAAGGTATTTGCATTCGCCTATTCAGTGAAGAAGACTTCAATACTCGACCTGAATTTTCTGACCCAGAAATCCAGCGCACCAATTTAGCCGCCGTTATTCTACAAATGCTGTCATTAAAATTGGGGGATGTGTCTGAGTTTCCGTTTGTGGATGCACCCGATAACCGGTTTATTAAAGACGGTTATAACTTACTGAAAGAATTAGGGGCGGTTTCGCAAGATAATCAAATCAATCAAGTGGGCCGAGCCCTGTCTAAGCTGCCAGTGGACCCTCGTATTGCTCGCATGTTATTTGAGGCCAGCAAACGCAAAGCCTTGCAAGAAATGCTGATTATCGCTGCTGCATTGAGTATTCAAGACCCAAGAGAGCGACCGCCAGAGAAGCAGCAACAAGCGGATCAAAAGCATGCTGAATTTCGTCATGAGGAAAGTGACTTTGTGACCCTGCTAACGATTTGGCAGCATTTTGAAGAAGCTAGACAAGAGCTGTCTAATAACCAGCTGCGTCAACACTGTAAAAAGCATTTTTTAAATTACATGCGTATGCGTGAATGGCGTGACGTGCATTATCAATTACGTTTGCAATGCAAAGATTTAAAGCTGGAAGAAAATAAACAGCCAGCCAGTTATGAAGCTATTCATCAGTCGATTTTATCCGGGTTTTTAAGCTATATCGGTCAAAAAACCGAAGACGGAGATTACCTTGGCGCACGTAATCGCCGTTTCATGTTGTTTCCTGGCAGTGGTATTTTCAAAAAACGCCCAAAATGGGTGGTATCGGCTGAATTGGTGGAAACATCGCGATTGTACGCTCGTATGAATGCGCGCATAGACCCTGAATGGTTAGAGCCTCTTGCTAAAAATTTGGTTAAGCGAAAATACCTAGAACCTTATTGGTCGATTAAACGCGGCCAGGTTATGGCCTATGAGCAAGTCAGCCTTTATGGCTTGGTGATTATTCCTAAGCGTAATGTGGCATATGCCAAGATCGACCCGCAAGTCAGTCATGAAATATTTATTCGTGAAGCCTTGGTGCAAAAACAGATCAAAAGCAAAGCGGCATTCTTACAGCACAACCAAAACCTTATCGAAGAAATTGAAGAGCTCGAAGACAAAAGTCGACGTCGAGATATCGTGGTGGATGAAGAAAGGCTATTTCAATTTTATATTGAACGTGTGCCTAATGAGATCAGTGATACCGCCACTTTTGAAAAGTGGTTGAAAGACCAGCCGATTGACTTACTCAAGGTGAAGAAATCGTACTTGATGCAACACGGTGCTGAAAATATCACGCAAGCACAATTTCCTGATCATTTCACCCATGGCTCGATTGTTTACCCATTAACATATCGGTTTGAGCCCAATCATAAAGAAGATGGTGTGAGTGTGCTTGTACCGGCGGCCATGTTGAAGCAGTTACCGGTGAGTCGTTTGCAGTGGTTAGTGCCTGGTATGTTGCGGGAGAAAATCATTGCCTTATTAAAAGGCTTAACTAAATCCATCCGCCGCCAGCTTGTTCCGGTACCTGATTTTGCCGATGGTTTTTTACTTAAACACCAAGCCAGTGATGAGTCATTACACGAAGTGTTGGCGAAATATGTGTATCAACAAAAGCGCATCGATATCCAGCCGCAAGATTGGAATCTTGATCAGCTAGACCCCCATTACCAAGTGAATATTCAAGTCATGGGCAATGATAACGTCATGTTGACGCAGGGGCGTGACTGGCATCAATTAATTGAGGAGGTGGGGGATCAAATTGAACACCTTACACAGGAAAACAATAATGATTTTGAGCGTGAAGGCATTACTTATTGGGATTTGAATGCCCTTCCTGAGCAATTCCAAGTTCAACAGGCTGGGATTCAGGTGACGTTATATCCTGCCTTAGTGGATCAAGGGGAAAGTGTAAATCTTGCGCTGTTATCCCGAGAGGATGAAGCGCTGGTGCAATCCAAACTCGGTGTGCTGCGTTTGTTAAGGCTGGCATTAAGCGAGCAGGTGAGTTGGGTACAAAAAGAAACCCAAAAGCGCCTCGTACAAGAAATGATATATTTTGGCCACATAGGCAATAAGGCGCAATTACTGGATGCGGTGACGCACCGTGTGTTTAGCATGAGCTTTGACCTAACCCAATTGCCCCGTGATGAATCCGCTTACAATATCTTGAAAGACCAAGGTCGTGGCTTGATCTCGGAGAAATTTGACGAAGTCATTCCTTTGATTAAGCAAATTTTGCAAAGCTACCATCAATTAAACAAAAAGATGAAGCAGCAAAACCAGCTGGCGTTTGCTTTGGCGGTGGGTGATATCAAGCAGCAGATTAATGAACTGATGCCAAAAGGATTTTTAGGCACGGTTGAATATGAGTGGCTAAAGCAATATCCGAAATATTTTAAAGCCATGATGTTAAGGCTCGACAAGCTGCAGGGGAATTTACAAAAAGATAAATTAACCCAATTAAAGGTGATGCAGTGGAACGAGCAGTACCAAGCGTTGCTGTCTCAATTGCCCGCCAGCTTGGACTGTTTTAACGAGGTGAAGCTTCTAAATTGGATGATTCAAGAGTACCGCGTGTCTTTGTTTGCGCAAGAACTAGGCACCGCCATGCCTGTTTCCGATAAGCGCTGGAAAGCCCAGTTACTTGAAGCGAAGGCCAGTATTCAGCAATAACCAGCCTAAACCTGGGGTTGTGAAAAATAAGGGTGGCCATTTTGGCCGTTTAAATGTCTATTTTTGTGCGCTTTTTGCCGATATTTGGCGCTAAATGTGAGTCATGACTCACCTGCTAAGTGGTATAAACACGGATATTCGATTATAGTTTTGCCCAATTAAAATGGTGTGTCAGCCAAAGGATGGGTAGACAGTAAAGAGTTTGAGCTGATTGAAATATAGGGGATCAGAGTGAAGCAAGTTGTAATTAGTGGTACCGGTTTATATACCCCAACCCAGTCTATTTCTAACGATGAATTAGTGACTGCGTTTAACACCTACGTTGACGCTTATAATGCTGAACATGCCGATGAAATCGCGGCGGGCACGGTCACTGAACTGGCTCAAAGCAGCAGTGCCTTCATAGAAAAAGCCTCCGGAATTAAAAGCCGTTTTGTTATTAACAAAGACGGCATTATTGACCCTCAACGAATGAAGCCTTTCATTGCTGAGCGCTCTAATGATGAGCCTTCATTGCAATGCGAAATGGCCATCGCCGCGGCGAAAGAAGCTCTAGAACAAGCGGGCAAAACCGTTGATGATGTGGATGCGGTCATTGTGGCGTGCTCAAACTTACAGCGTGCGTATCCTGCAGTGGCGGTGGAAGTACAAACGGCATTGGGTATTCAAGGCTTTGCCTACGATATGAACGTAGC
Source organism: Bermanella sp. (assembly GCA_051277445.1). Lineage (GTDB taxonomy): Bacteria > Pseudomonadota > Gammaproteobacteria > Pseudomonadales > Oceanobacteraceae > Bermanella. The sequence continues at coordinate 5,308 of JBNMQC010000110.1, forward strand.
GTGCAGCAGTGCCACGTTTGGCATTCAGGCGGCAGTTAATGCGATTCAGACGGGCTCCGCTCGTTGTGTCTTGATGGTTAACCCAGAAATTTGCACCGCTCACCTGAACTTTCGTGACCGTGATAGTCACTTTATTTTTGGTGATGCCTGTACTGCGGTGATTTTAGAAGACAGCGAGCTTGCAAATAGTCAGCATCAATACAAGGTGCTGGGTACGAAACTGCAAACGGTTTTCTCTAATAATATTCGTAATAACGCCGGTTTCTTGAATCGTTGTGATGAGTCAGGTTTGAATAACCCAGATAAGCTGTTTATTCAAAATGGTCGTAAGGTATTTAAAGAAGTTTGCCCTATGGTGGCTAAGCAAATCACAGCCCACATTGGTGAGCTGGATATTGACCCTGGTGAGCTGACCCGTATGTGGTTACATCAAGCCAACCTAAGTATGAACCAGCTTATTTCTAAGCGGGTGTTAGGTCGTGAGGCGACGGAAGCAGAAGCCCCTGTGATATTGGATACCTATGCCAATACCAGTTCAGCGGGTTCAATCATTGCTTATCACCTTTATAAATCAGATATGCAAGCGGGTCAAAAAGGCGTTATTTGTAGTTTTGGTGCAGGCTACTCCATTGGTAGCGTGGTAGTAGAAAAGCTTTAACCCTTGAGTTGCGATACTCAAATTTTAAAAAAAGAGGCCTTGTGCCTCTTTTTTTTTATTCAAATGAACTATCTTGAACATCCCTGCTCAAAACAGGAATGAAAATAGACCTGCTATTTTCAAACTTTAATAGCTTAACCGAGGGGACTCTCATGGCTAAAACTCATATGAAACCACTAGCAATGGCACTTGGTGCGACTCTGGCCGCCTCAATGGCAAGCACGGCATTATCGGCTGAAAACCCATTTGCATCTCAAACCCTTGAGTCTGGCTATAAAGTCATGGCGGAAGGCAAGTGCGGTGAAGGTAAGTGTGGTGGTGAAGCTAAATCGAAAAAAGAAGGTAAGTGCGGCGAAGGCAAGTGTGGTGAAGAGAAAGCCAGCAAAGAAGGTAAATGCGGAGAAGGTAAGTGTGGCGGCGAAAGCAAAACCAAAAAAGAAGGCAAGTGTGGTGAAGGTAAGTGCGGCGCTAAGTCTTAATTGGTCCTAAGGAAACACCATGGTCATTAAAGGTTCAGGTTTAGGGTTGCGCAGGGGTATGTTGGATGAAATGTCCAAATTAACGGCGCAGCAGGTGGATTTTTTTGAAGTAGCCCCTGAAAACTGGATTGGCCTTGGTGGCCGTTTTGGTAAAGCGTTCAGAGAGTTAACTGAACGCTTTCCTTTTGCCTGTCATGGGTTATCGCTTTCCATTGGCAGTTCTGACCCGCTAGATACGGATTTTGTAAACGCCGTAAAAACATTTTTAGACACACATCAAATAGAAACCTACAGCGAACACCTTAGTTACTGCAGCCATCAAGGTCACATGTATGACCTGTTACCCATTCCGTTCACCATGGACGCCATTAAGCATGTGGTTTCACGTATTGAACAGGTTCAGGATATTCTGCAGCGCCCATTGATTCTTGAAAATGTGTCCACCTATGCCAAGTTTGGTGACATGAGTGAGTTAGAGTTTACTCAAGAAGTACTGGCGCGTTCTGGCTGCAAGCTGTTACTTGATGTCAATAATGTCTATGTAAATAGCATTAACCATGATTATGATGCGAAACAATTTATCCAGTCATTGCCATCGAAGGCCGTGGAATATATTCATATCGCAGGCCATTATGATGAGGCTGATGATTTAAAAGTCGATACTCACGGTGCACCCGTGAAAGAGGATGTTTGGCAATTATTGCAACTGGCTTATGATCACCACGGTGTGAAACCCACCTTATTAGAGCGGGACTTTAATTTTCCGCCTATGGATGAGCTACTTGCCGAAGTAAATCAGATTAAAGCCTTGCAAGAGGTCGCTTATGCCTGATCAGGACTTTAAAGCGTTACAGCAGACGCTCACCTCCCTCATCCGATCACAAGATGCTGTCTCAATTTCAGGGGTTGAAGATAGGCGTCTAAATATTTATCGCGAATTGTTTTATAACAATATTGAAAGCTTTGTCAGTGGCACTTTTCCGGTATTAAAAGAATGCCTTTCAGCGGATACATGGGATCGCTTAGTACGTGCTTTTTTCATGCGGCATCAATGTGATACGCCGTATTTCTTAGAAATCAGTGAAGAATTTCTGCATTTTTTACAAGAGCATACTGATCCAAGTATCGCGTTACCTGATTACGCTTACTCCCTGGCCCATTGGGAATGGATGGAATTATTTGCCGATGCGTTTGTTGAAAAACACATGCCAGCCAAGAGCAGTATTGATTTACAGGCCGATGTACTGACAACCGAAGAATGTGCCTGGCTACAAGCTTATGAATACCCTGTTCATACTATTGAACCAGGTGAAGAGGTAGAACCTAAAGCGACGTTTTTATTGATTTACCGCGATATGCATATGTCAGTGGGTTTTATTGAGTTAACCCCATTGAGTTATCTCTTATTTGAATCACTTCAAAACAACTCAAACCAAACCATAGAGCAAATGGTGCAGAATATCGCAGCCAGTCATAACATGCCTGTGGCGCAATTACTGCCCGGTGCATTAGACACCATTGGCAGCTGGGTCGATCTTAAACTCATCAAAAGTCTGAGCGAATAATCCATGATGTACCTCATTAAGCAAGTCTCATCCTTTTCCGAGTCGCTTGAAAAACTCGATTTTCTGCCGCTACTGGCGTTGTGATTATATC
>JBNMQC010000111.1:0-8073 GCA_051277445.1 Bermanella sp.
TTTTAGTATTAAACATTAAAAGTCTGTACCAGATGTAAGTGTTTTACCTCTCTTAAAGGTAATGGCTTCAATAGCATAATCATCACGATAATAATGATCACGAATAATAATATAGTTATCAGCGTCGATGTAGATTTCTAAATCATCTCCAACACGAGTCACTTCAACATCGCGGAAACGATAATCTAATAATTTAATGGTGTCATTGGCACCTTGGTTTTCATAAATATAATCAATACCAAAGCCAGTTGAAAAAACATAGGTGTCATTGCCTTCATCACCGTATAGATCATCATAACCAGTGCCACCTACTAACAAGTCATCACCTTGATTCCCGTACAAGTAATCGGCACCTGAGCCACCATAGAGACGGTCATTACCTTCATCACCATAAACAGTATCGTCACCCGTGCCTGCGATGACTTGATCATGACCATTATTACCTAGAATGTAATCGTTTCCGGCTAAAGCATCCACAAACATGTTATTGAAGATTCCTGCATAATCACGGCTGTAGCACGACTCATCAATAGCATCTTCAATGAAGTCATCGCCATTGGTCCCAAGTGCATCTGCGCGGCTAACACAACCACTATTTGTCCAAACAAAAGCACGGCTCCATTGCGTAGCAACTGGACCTGTAAATTCGACAGATTGAAGATAGGTTAAAAAGTTATCTTCACCAGGCTCTTTAATTGAAATTGACTCACCGTTTTGAACATTCGTAAACGTCAGTGCTTGACCATCTAAAGTAAATGTCACTTCAGAGCTATCAAGGTCCTGTATAACAACTCGGTATCCATTACGATCGGTACTGGTCACCAATGAGTCTTGGCCATCCCAAAAAATAGGTGTACTGGCAAATACAGACATCGTCAGTGTTGAAGAGAGAATCAACCCCATCATTTTTTTCATTTCAATCATCCTTTTTAAAGTGTTTTTACAACGAGGCGAATTGTACGAAGTTAAAAAGAAATAACTGCTGCTATTATTTTAAAAAAGGGGAGGCTATAAAGAAATTATGCGCAAATGCATCACGCTTTGGAAATTAAATCACCGTGTTTTTTAAACTGACTGTCATATTTAAATGGAGAAAAAAGTCCGTAGGGACGGAATATCAAAAAAGAAGATCACCACATTGATTGAATCAAGATTCACAAAGAAATAGCAAAATTAAATCCTGAACGATAACTAACACAATCAAATAGACTCATATAAAATAAGGTCAAAACAGAGAAATTAAATCCTCTAGTATTTTAGTACTAGGTTGATCGCATCCTATACAAAATTATAGCCAGATGCATAAACGGCCTCTATTGAGGCCGTTTTTTGCATTCACCAGAGAATTTGCTTCCGGCGTCAAGCTTCCTGTTTTGACCTTAAAGATTAAGCCACCAGCAAGTTTTCTTTCACAGCAAAGGCTAACGTGTCATCTAATGCTTTTGATAGCTTCATCATCATTTCATCAATATGGGCTTTCGTGCAGATTAATGGTGGGCAGAATGCCAATGAAGATCCCGCCACTGCACGAGTAATCATGCCGTGGTTCTGACATGCTTGCATAGCGTAACCACCAATCACACCACCTGGGAACGGCTGGCCAGTTTGTTTATTAGCCACTAGTTCAAGCGCCGCAATCATGCCCGCACCACGAATCTCACCCACTAATGGATGGTCGGAAAATTTTTGCAACTCGCTTTGCAAATAAGCACCCACATCAGCGGCTTTTGCAAAAATGTTATCGCGCTCATAAATCTCAAGTACTTTAAGGGATACCGCACAGGCAACCGGGTGACCTGAATAGGTATAACCATGGCCAAATACACCCACTTGGCTCGAAGGCTCAATCATGGCTTCGTACATGTCACCGCGAATCACTGACGCACTGATCGGCATATAAGCAGAAGACAATTGTTTGGCTAAGGTCATCATGGCCGGTTTAATGCCCACGGTGGTAGAACCAAAGTCATTACCCGTACGACCAAAGCCGGTGATCACTTCGTCCGCCCAGAAAAGAATGTCGTACTTAGCTAAGATGGCTTGTACTTTTTCGTAGTAACCCGCCGGTGGTACGATCACACCGCTGGCGCCGGTAATTGGCTCGGCGATGAATGCCGCGATGGTGTCAGGACCTTCTTCTAGAATCATGTTTTCTAGGTTTGTGGTAATACGTTCCACAAATTGTGCTTCGCTTTCACCCTCTAGCTTGCCACGATAATAATGCGGCGCATCGGTACGTAAAATACCTAATGCATCAATTGGAAGGTCAAAGTGTGTGTGGTTAGGCGCTAAACCCGTCAGTGAGGCAGACGCCACGGTCACACCGTGATAAGAACGGTCACGGGCGATGATTTTAAATTTTTCAGGCTTACCAATGGCATTAAAATAATAACGTAACATTTTAACGTGGCTGTCATTTGCGTCGCTGCCTGAGTTACCAAAAAACACTTTCGCATTATCCACCGGTACCATGGCTGAAATCTTCTCAGATAGATCCATGCCGACTTGATGCGTTTTACCGCCAAACATATGCGAGTAAGAAAGCTTACCCATTTGCTCAGCGGCCGCGTCGATAATTTCTTGATTACCATAACCTAACGACGTACACCAAAGTCCCGCTAGACCTTCAATGTATTTATTGCCCTTGTTATCGTAAATATATACGCCTTCGCCCTTTTCAACCGTCAGGGTTTCGGTGTGTTTTAAATTCGTGGTTGGATAAATGATGGTGCTCATGATGCTTCCAGTAAACCGTCATGGTTTTCAAAAGATAACCATGCTCCGAGCACGATTATCGTAAGTGTAATTAAACGCTTAACTTATTTGTTAATGCCGCCAATGCAGATGTATTTGATTTCTAAATAATCATCTAGGCCATATTTCGAGCCTTCACGACCTTGGCCAGATTCTTTTACGCCACCAAAAGGAATGATTTCAGAGCTGATGGCCGTTTCATTGACGCCCACCATGCCATAATCAATGCTTTCCGCCACACGCCAGATGCGAGAGAGGTTTTCACTGTAAAAATACGCCGCCAAACCAAACTCAGTATCATTGGCCATGTGAATGGCTTCTTCTTCGGTTTTGAATTTAAAGATCGGTGCCACAGGGCCAAAAATCTCTTCGCTGAACACACGCATTGAACGGTCAACGTTGGTTAAAATGGTTGGCTCATAAAAGTAGCCATTACCACCTTTTGGTTTACCACCCGCCACAACAGTTGCCCCTTGTGACACAGCGCTTTCTACTTTGGCGTGAATGTCATTCATGGCTTTTTCTGTGATCACAGGACCATGGGTGGTGCCGTCCTCTAAGCCATTACCAAAATTAAAGTTGTTTACCGCCTCAGTGAATTTTTCAACAAACGCGTCGTAAACCCCTTCTTGCACTAGCAAACGGTTTGAACAAATACAGGTTTGACCTGAGTTACGGTATTTAGAAACCAATGCACCTTGCACCGCCGCGTCAATGTCTGCGTCATCAAACACAATCACAGGCGCATTACCGCCTAGTTCCATGGAAGTACGCTTAACGGTTTCAGCGCATTGCTTCATCAATAACTTACCCACTGGAGTAGAACCGGTGAAGGTCACTTTTTTCACATCTGGGTTAGACGTTAGCTCGCCACCAATGGCAGGCGCGTCGGTACCTACTACCACATTAAATAAACCATCAGGAAAGCCCGCTTGCTTGGCCAACTCAGCTAAGGCCAGTGCCGAAAGAGGGGTTTCTGCCGCAGGCTTTAATACCATGGCGCAACCCACGGCTAATGCAGGGGCAGCTTTACGGGTAATCATGGCGTTGGGGAAATTCCAAGGCGTGATCGCACCGACAATACCAACAGGTTGTTTGATTACGATGCCACGGCGATCAGGGGTCCCTTGTAATACATCACCATAAATACGCTTACTTTCTTCAGCGAACCATTTGATGAATGAGGCGCCATAAGCGACTTCGCCCGTGGACTCTGCCAAGGTCTTGCCTTGCTCTAATGTCATCAACTTAGCTAGGTCATCTTGGTTAGCCATCACTAGGTCATGCCATTTTTCTAAAATAGCCGCACGCACCTTGGCAGGCTCCGCTTGCCAAGCGGGCATAGCGGCTTTGGCCGCTTCGATGGCACGCAAGGTTTCAACCTGTCCAGAGTCCGCCACTTGTGCAATTTCTTCACCGGTTGCAGGATTAACCACAGCGAACGTCTTGCCGCTTTCAGCATCGCACCATTGACCATTAATGAAGGCCTGGGTCTGAAGTAGGCTTGGGTTGTTTAACTGAATGCTCATGTGAATTCCTTATGGCCAATTGGCCCTGTCTTGATTAGCTGGATTTATAAAGCAGTGTTTCTTTTGTTTATATAATGATTTAATAGACTTTACATTTAAATATACAAATACAAACCTTTTTACCGGCAAGGTGTTCTATGGGTCGAAAAAAAGCGGCTATTTCAGGCCAACTAGCGGATATCGATTTACGCTTACTGCGTGTGTTTAAGTCCGTGGTCGAAGCCGGTGGCTTCACCGCCGCCGAACTTCAACTTAACCTCGCTAACTCCACCATTTCTAACTATATATCTGATTTGGAAAAACGCTTGGATATGCGCCTGTGTGAGCGCGGGCGCAGTGGCTTCAGCCTCACCAGCCATGGCAAGGTGGTCTACGATGCCACCTTAGATTTACTCAGCGCATTGGATAACTTTCGCAATCGCATCAATCACAGTCACAACCGCCTCATAGGTCAATTACATCTGGGTTTCGCTGAACACATGATCGGTAGCCATAATGCTTCCATTGTGAATGCCCTGGATTTATTTTCCATTCAAGCACCCGATGTGAACGTACACATCAGCACCATGAGTTCAGATGAAATTACCACCGCCGTTTTAGATAAGAAAGTAGACATCGGCATTACCGTGCTCACTCAAGAGTTTGACGATTTAAGCCGCATTGATCTTTTCGATGAACAAATGCTGCTTTACTGCGCCAAAGGTCACCCCTTATATGAGCAAGACATCATCAGGGCCGATGACTTACTCGCGTATAAGTTTGTGGAATCACCACGTCTGATGCCTGGGCGTGAAATGCACCCAGATATGCTCAAGTGGCACAAGCATGCAAAAGCCCACCATCAAGAAGCTCGCACCACACTTATACTCAGTGGCCACTATCTGGGAATGCTCCCCAGCCACCTTGTGAATAGCTGGCGACTGGATGCTCAGCTCAAACCCATTTTGGTTGAACGATATGGCTATACTAATACCTTTAGTGCGGTGCATCGAACTAGCCATTCTAATCAGGCGATTATTGAGCAATTTACCCAGTGCATCAAACACGCTAAAAACCTGTAAACAAGTAAAAATAGTGCGTGCTAATCATACAAAAAAGCCGCACTATTGCGACGATTCCAAGGTAACCAAAAAGCGCTTCACGCCAGTGCTGACAAGGGCTAACTCAATATATCCCCTACTGGGTATATCCAGTGTGGCCGCAGGCACAGTATTGTTACACCATGAATTAATTGAGCTTAAACCTTAAGCTTGTTGCCTTAATAAACTAACCTAGATAGGTAAGAGCCACACTAGGTCGAGGTAAAAGAATGACAGCGCCAGAACACACAACTTCTTATTATGCCGATTCGGCCAACGACAAAAATTTACGCCCGTCGTTAAACGGCAACATCACGTCAGACATCTGTGTGATTGGAGCAGGTTTTACCGGTTTATCTTCAGCTATTCACTTAGCAGAGAAAGGCTTCAAGGTAACGGTATTGGAAGCCAAGCGTATCGGTTTTGGTGCTTCAGGTCGTAACGGTGGGCAAATCGTTCACTCTTATAGCCGTGATATTGACTTCATCGAAAAACATTACGGTAAAGAAGTGGGCACCGAGATGGGTAAAATGGCGTTTGAAGGTGGCCGTATTATCCGCCGCTTCGCCGAGCAATATAATATTGATTGTCACCTTAAAGACGGTGGTATCTTTGCCGCTTGCAACGAAAAACAATTGCGTGAGCTCGAAGGCAAAAAAGCCCTGTGGGAAGCTCACGGTCACAAAGACCTTGAACTATTAAGTGCCGATAAAATTAAAGACCACATTGGCTCTGAGATTTATGCAGGTGGCTTACTGGATAAGTCCGGTGGTCACTTTCACCCATTAAATCTTGCATTGGGCGAAGCCGCTGCGGTTGAGTCTATGGGCGGACAGATCTTTGAAGATTCTGAAGTCATTCGTATTGAAGAAGGCGATAAACCAGTGGTTTATACCGCCAATGGCAGCGTCACATGTGATTTCATTGTGGTCGCCGGAAATGCTTACCTAGGAGGTTTGATTCCTAAACTGCAATCAAAAGCCATTCCGTGTGGCACCCAAGTGATTGCCACTGAAGTACTGACTGAAGCACAACAAAAGCAACTGCTACCGAAAGACAATTGTGTTGAAGATTGTAACTATTTATTAGATTACTACCGTTTATCGAACGAAGGTCGTTTAATTTACGGCGGCGGCGTGACCTATGGCGCCCGCGAGCCAAGTAAAATTGAATCCATGATAGTGCCAAACATGTTGAAAACCTTCCCTCAACTAAAAGGCACTAAAGTCGACTTCGCTTGGACGGGTAACTTCCTGCTAACACTGATGCGTTTGCCTCAGTTTGGCCGCATTGGTAAAAACATGTACTACGCACAAGGTTACTCAGGTCACGGCCTGACGTGTACTCACCTTGCCGGTAAAATCATGAGCGAAGTGATCACTGGTGATAGCCAACGCTTTGATGTGTTTGCCGGTTTACCACAATATCCGTTCCCGGGTGGCCGCATGTTCCGCGTGCCATTTACCGCCATGGGCGCGTTCTATTACAACCTGCGAGATAAAATGGGCTTCTAATTTATTTAAAACCCATTCGTTAAAAATAAAAAACCCAGCAATGCTGGGTTTTTTAGTCTTATACACATTCAATTTTTTAGTGACTGATCATCCAAGGCCTCTGTGAAGGGAACACCTTGCTGCCATCAGGTAAAAAGATCACCTGTTGTTTCAACGCACTGTATTCCGGTTTATGTTCGGAGCAACCACACCCACCTTTATGCCCCTTATTTTTTGCAAAACGGCGTCTGTCATCGGCTTCGATGCGAGACTCGGTTGTTGAAAAAATAGGCTCATGGCGCGCGTTTTCATTTTTCTCCATGGCTTTTTTATGTTCAGGGGCCATGCGCATCATCTCGGGGGAGATCAAAATCACACGGGCACTTTTTTCTCCACATTGCGGACAAGGACACGGGTCCGCACTTTGTGCCATGGTTGCCAGTTCATGAAACAAACCATGCTTGGCACATTTATAATCGTATAACGGCATAAACGGTTTCCTTACTTATCTTTTGATAACGGAATGTCGATGCTGCCATCTAGATGTTTCACGGGCCCATTGGCATTGGGTTGAATATCAAAATCAAAGATATCCGTGGGTAACCAAACCGTGGCACAGGCATTGGGTATATCCACCACCCCGCTAATATGCCCTTGCACCGGCGCACAGCCGAGAATCGCATAGGCCTGTGCCTTGGTGTAACCAAACTTGGTCATGTACTCAATGGCATTGAGACACGCTTGACGATACGCCACATGCACATCCAAATAATGGTTGGTGCCTTCTTCATCCACTGAAATCCCTTCGAAGATTAAGTAGTCATCGTACTTAGGTGTGATCGGACTGGGTTTAAAGATTGGGTTCTTAATGCCGTATTTTTCCATACCGCCTTTGATCAGGTTCACACGTAAGTGAATCCAACCGGCCATTTCAATAGCGCCACAGAACGTGATCTCACCATCGCCCTGGCTAAAGTGTAAATCCCCCACACTTAGGCCTGCTTCTTTTACATAAACCGGAAAATACACCTTCGCGCCACGGGATAAATCTTTAATGTCACAGTTACCACCGTGTTCTCGCGGTGGGACCGTACGCGCCCCCTCTGCAGCAGCGGCATCACGAGCATCCCCTGTCATACGCCCCATGTGGGCCGTTTCAGCGTAAGGCAAAGTGGCAAGCTCAGGTACACGATGGGGTTCGGTATCGTAAAGTGCTTT
>JBNMQC010000112.1:0-8036 GCA_051277445.1 Bermanella sp.
CTTCGCCAATAAAAAATAAGCCTTTCACTTTTTTGGCTTCAAATGTCTTTGAACTAATTTCATCGGTGTCCACACCGCCTAGTGTCACCTCTGCTTTTTTATAGCCCTCTGTACCGCTTGGAATAAAGGTCCATTTTTGAAAGAGGTCAGCAATGGATTCAAGCTCCGTGTGTTTGTATTGCTGTAAGGGTTTGCTGAGATCCACTTGATTGCAAAACTTGTCGATGACGCGCTCAGGAAAATGCAACTTTAGGATATTAATTAAATGCTTATTAGGGCTGTCTTGATGCTGTTGCTTGAGCTCTTCAAATAAGTTCACATCCGGTAGGCAACGCACGGTAATGGTGTCACCAGGTTGCCAGTATGAGCTGATCTGTAACACAGCAGGGCCAGATAAGCCTTTGTGAGTAAATAAAATATTCTCACGAAAACTTTGTGAGCCGCAGCTTATCTCGCTATCGAGACTGACACCACTTAAGCCTTCAAAGCGGGCTTTCTCGCTTGCGTCAAAGGTAAAGGGAACTAAGCCCGGAGCGGTGTGTGTGACTTTTAATCCAAATTGACGCGCAATTCGGTGCCCAAAGTCGGTGGCACCCATGGTCGGAAAACTCATGGCGCCAGTGGCGATGACTAACGATGAGCAGGTGTGGTGCTTTTCACCGCAGCGCAGAAAAAAACGCTCATCGTCTTCTTTTTCGATTTGATCAATGGTGCAATCAAGCTCAATGCTGACACCAAGTTGCTCGCAACGATCCAGTAGCATATTGAGGATGGCTTCACTCTTATGATCACTGAACAATTGTCCGAGTTTTTTCTCATGCCAAGGCAAGCCGGCTTTATCAACTTCGGCAATAAAGTCCCATTGCGTATAACGCTTTAATGCGGATTTACAAAAGTGCGGATTAGCACTGAGGTAGTTGCTGGGTTCGGTGTACATGTTGGTAAAGTTACAACGCCCGCCACCACTAATAAGAATTTTTTTACCGGCTTTGTTTGCGTGGTCTAACACTAAAACAGTTTTACCGTTTTCGGCGGCGCTGATGGCACACATAAGGCCTGCGGCGCCAGCTCCTATGATAATCACTTGATCTGATGACATGATAACGTTAGCTGAAGAATAAAGGCTGAATAATAGCAGAGTTGAATAATTTTAGTGCATCGAAACCCATTACAAACCGTAACGCTTTTTTACTATGATGATGTGATCCATTAACAAAACGCAGCGCCATTTTAAGTCCTTAAACGTTACCATAGCGCCAATTCGTTAATCAGCTTGGAGATACAATGCGTTGCCCATATTGTCGAAAATCAGTGGTAGGCGTAAGAGAAGTTAAAATCTTGGCGGGAGAAGGTCCGGTGCATGTAAGTTGTTATGAGCGCTCGGTCATGAGTCAGCGAATTTTTGAAGGACTTGATTTGCCGAAATTATCAGATGATAGGCTGTTCGAACTAAGGGAAATGCTGTTGTCTGAAATCAATAGCCGTTCAGCCAGTGCCGATGAAATCGAGTTGTTTTGTTAACCTCGGGGTTATCGGGAAACATCATTACGGCCTTGATAAATGCATAACCACCCCAATATTAGAGAAAGCTTAAATTAGGAGAGCTTTATGATATTGGTCTGTCCGTCCTGTTCTGGTTTGAATCGTGTACCGCCATCGCGCTTACAAGAAATCCCTAAATGCGGTAAGTGTCAGAGTGTGCTGACGCCGTCACAGGCATTAGACGTCAATGGGGCCCAGTTTGCCCGTTTTATTCAAAAGAGTGAGCTACCTGTTGTAGTGGATTTTTGGGCCAGCTGGTGTGGTCCATGTCAGGCTATGGCGCCAGCTTATGCGCAAGTGGCAAGTGCTTTGGCTGGTAAAGCAATACTGCTAAAGGTTAATACGGAAAGTGAGCAACAATTGGCGGCCCAATACGGCATACGCAGTATTCCGTCTTTGAAGATATTTAAGCAAGGCAAGGTGGTCAATGAGTTAGCCGGTGCCCTGCCGCAGTCTCAATTACAGTCTTGGATTGAGCAATCCTTATAGCGTCTCATAGGGCTTTTCTAGATGCTTTGGCTGTGGTGCGAATATGAATCGCATCACAGTGCCTGAATTTTCAGTTATAAGAAGCTGTTAAATCCAAGCATTTCACTATAAATCACTCTTTAGAGTCATGTACTCAACCTGCAATGCCATTAGTCTTTACGGCCTATAAATTAAGCGTATTCCATCCTAAATCTAATCAAAAATAATAAGAGAAGATAACGATTATGACGGTTGTTGTTAAAGGTGCCTTGTTGGTTTGGCTATCGTGCTTACTCAGTGTGCCATCCTATGCAAACCCTGCCCTACTTAACCATGCCCAAGCGGCTTTTCAAGCCATGTCTGCCATGTATATGAAAGCCTTGTCGCATGGCTCCCCGAAATACCAAGCGGACCTGGATAGCTACAAGCAAGAAGCAGCTGACAGTTTGCAAGCCTTCCAGCAGCAAGATCCAGTGAACGGCAACGAATGGGCGAGTCGTTGGAATGCGTTTGCGGCCGACTTAAAAGCGGAATACAGCGAGGAGTATGATTGGGATGTGGATGCTCAAACCCGTCGTGATGCGCGAGCGTACGTTTCTGATTTGTATGCTTACATAACCAGTAATCCAGATATTCAAGAAGGCGAGAATCAGGCGTTGTTGGCGCAAGTGGAAGTTCAAGCCATTACGGCGCGCTTCTTTGATGTGTCCAGCAGCTATAACGGCACCATTTCTTTATCACCGCAAGACGTCGCAAAACTTGAGCCAAAGGCGGCCAGTAAGCTATTTAAAGCCCGTTTAGACGATTTAGCCCAGTCACCTCAAGGTGCGCAGTCAGCTAAAAAGATCGCCTCGGCAAAGGGCAAATGGGAGTTTGTTGAAGACAGTGTGGTGAACTACAGCGATGAAAGTGCATTTTTCTTAGTCTATGCCACCAAGAAAAAAATCGCGAAGGTGCTTCAATCCGCAAGCGTCAGCCTTGCGGGTAATCTTTAGATTCAATGTCCACCCGTCGTCAGATGGGTGGCATTTACAAGCAGCCGGCTTTTAACCTTGTTAAAGTTGCAGGTTCTTGCAGCTGGTATTGCTTCACAATCCTTAAAAATCGCACAATATACTGGCACTGATTCTTGGGTGGTAGCCATTGATCCGGCCCTTGCGCCCCTTTGGCGCGGTTAAGCGATGCCTCCACGGCGATTAAGTTAATGGGGTCGTTGGCGAATTTTACGCGTTTTGCCTTATGCCAATCTTGTGCGCCGTGTTCCCAAGCCCATTTAAGTGGTACCACGTGATCAATATCCAGAAGTTTGGCATCGCTAATCACATTCCCAGTAAACATTGATATCCAGCGCCCATGGACTGCCTTGCAGCCGTTTTTAGAAAGACTGGCCTTCGTCGATGACTGCTGAATCAGCACTTCGTGGCGCGTGTTCTGACAGTCTCGGTCATCATCAGCCCAGCCACGCCCAAAGGCATCGCGCGAATATTTTTGGGCCGATGTTTGGCTGGGCTTAACGTGCCCTGACAACTTAGGTAAGCGACCGCCTGCTTGTAAGCACTGCTCAAGAGAGTCGAATGGTGTAAAGCGCCTTACCCGATCATAAAAGGGGCTGCTAGCATCATGGCAAATCTTAGATGTGGATAACTTAACGGTTGCGCCATAGGCGAGCCCCGTCCAACAAAATAGCAACAAGCAAACCATCGAAAGGGATCTAGACAAGGGAAGTACTCAAAAACGGTCGCATGAGTATCCATTTGTTCAAGGCTATCCGTGTGCCTCATGCTTAAGTCGTAGATTATAAGGACAATGTTATGTTGAGAATATGCCGAAAGACTGTGAATGAGAGTTAGCGCAAACTTGTGGGATCTTAATCTGAGTGGCAACACCGCCAGAATTTGTATTTGCGAACCTGGGACTGGGGCCCATGAAAGTAAAAACCCGATATCTCGTGAGAAATATCGGGTTTTTTAAATTTGGTGGCAACACCGGGATTTGAACCTGGGACCCCATCATTATGAGTGATGTGCTCTAACCAACTGAGCTATGTTGCCTTTGAAACGGCGCGCATTATTACGATTTGAGGGGGATGTGTCAAGCAAGTTTGTCATTTTTTTCAATGACTTACGTTTTTTCTGGTTTTACGGGAGGAAATACCGTCTACAGCGCCGCGGATGCTGGCTGAGGCTTTTTAGTTTTGATGTTATTTTCTGCGTGTTCAAAGTGGCCAGTTTATGCTTTTTCTGGCCAAATTGAACTGTAACTAATTGATTTAAAGGCAGAAATTGCCACAAGTTCGCAATCTAGATAATTATTTTGTGGCCTTTTAAATTTTACTGTTAGTATGAGATTTAGCATGAGCTGTATGCGGTTTGAATAGGTTGATTGTTTTAGGGTTGAGATATGCAGAAGCTAACTAGAATTGAGTACAACACAGACTCTCTGCAGCGTTTAGTACGCAGCGTGACGTTTTTTAAAGACGTCGTGAAAGTGAACCCCGAGCAATTTGATTTACTTCTAAGCGTAAGCGAATTTGTTCAAGCGAAAGCAGGTGAGACCGTCCTGCAGAAGGGTAACAAGGATCAAATCTTGTACTTTTTGCTTAAGGGGCAGATGTCTGTTTACTGCGAAGATGAAGGTGAGAGCTTGAATCTTATCAATCCGGGTGAGGTGTTTGGTGCGTTGTCCATGGTGACAGGCCGTGGACGCAGCGCCACGGTGAAGGCCGAAACCGATGTCATTCTTTTAGGTATCGACTTTAAGTATTTTCAGGATATAGAAGATTTCAGCTTATTTAGCGTGGAGACCAAGCTGATTGCTTATCGCATGATGCTGCACAATATTCGCTGGAACTTAGAAGTGAATAAAATGCAAAACCCTACTCACGAACTAAATAAACGCTTACTTAAATTACCGATTTATAATGGTGAGAAGGGCGGCAAAGAAGAGCTGCTTGCTTTGCATGAACAGTCACGTTTATTAGCGGACTTATTATGCGAGTGGAATGATGTCCATAATACGCACCGCAATAACCTACTTACGCAAACCAATCATTAGTACTAAGCGTTGATATCCAGATAACTGACGACACAATTACGCCCTAGACGTTTTGCTTCGTACAGTGCTTGATCCACTTGATCTAGAAACTGCATGCAACTTCTTTGATTGTTGGGAATAATGCAGTTAATGCCAATACTCACCGTAAGGCGGATGGTCAATTCACCGTGTACAAGCGGTGTTTCCTCAATTTGGATACGTATGGCCTCGGCAAGCTCTTTGGCTATGTGGTGCTGAGTGCTGGGCAATATGATGGCAAATTCTTCTCCGCCATAACGTGCCACCATGTCGGTTTTTCGTTTGGCAGTTTCTTGAAATATGTTTGCAGCATGGCATAAGGCTCTATCACCTATGATATGGCCGTACTCATCATTCACCTTTTTAAAAAAATCCAAGTCTAAGAACAAGATTGATAAACTTGATTGTGAGCGGGAAGCGAGATCCCACTGAAGATCTAGTGCGTTATCGAAATACTGGCGATTATAAATGCCGGTAAGGGTGTCTGTTTGGTTGAGTTGTTCTAGTTTTAACTGGTTTTCTTTTAGTTTGCGCTCAATATGAAACGCTCGAGAATATTCCTTGTAATAGCGGCGCACCATTAAAAAATAATATATCCACATGACTAAAAATAAAGGCGATAAGAAATGGTAATGCTGGCTTAGATAGCAGGTCACCATGGTGGGTAATAAAATAATGGCAATATAAAATTGTGTGAAAACCAATTTGGGCGCCAAACTGGATGCAGCACCACTGACTAAACCCACCACGACCAGAGCCGTTAAGATCACCATATTAAAATGCTGGTCAGCTAAAATTAAGTAAACCTGAATGCTCGATAGCGTAATAGCATGGGTCATGGCTAGCCCGAATAGAACAGCACGCCATAAAGAGGGAGAGAAGCGATAAAAGTGAGGAGTAGAGTAAGCATGGGCGACTCTTAAGCCGCTAATGCCAATAAACAGTATGGTAAAACTCACGGCCAGTTCATAATTGAGGGCAAAAAAATCAGCGCCCCACGCCAGCAATGGCCAAACCGTCGCATAGACAAATAAGCCAGGGAATGAGCGGCTAAGGAAGTCCATGTCGGTACGTTTAATGAGGTGGCTATCCATATACATTGCTGCCCATGTTGCTCAATATCGTTGCACACTAACAGTCTAGTGCATGACGTTATTTTTATACCACTTAACGTCTATGTTAAATGGTATAAGAGTATCAATATGTAAGTAGATAACGTTCGGCGGTTATTTAATATGTGGGAAAAGGACAGCTATTTCGGCAGGGCTTAAGCCCTCTACGCGGGCAATGTTGTTTTCAGGGATGGCGTCAGGGTCTGGGTATTTCGATAACACATCCGCCAATGAGTCTTCTCGAATCAAGTGCAAGATCGGGTAAGGGGCTCGATTGGTGAGGTTCTCTTGGTCGCTGGGTAGGGTGCCATCAAATTGATACTGAGGATGAAAGCTGGCCACTTGCAAGGTTCCCTCTAATCCGGCACGTTGCAGTAGCCATTGTGCTTGTTGCAAATACAGCATGTACTCTTCGAATGTGGTCAGGGCATTGGCAATCACCAGAAGTGTGGTCTCGCGCTGCTGAGCATCCATACTTTGCAGTTCATCCATAGCGGTTAAAAAAGCTTTATCCAGCTCGCGTTCGTCCTGCCCGGTAAATACCTCAATATGAATTTGATTCAGCCTTTTTGGCTTGGCTGCAAACGGGCATAGGTTTAAACCAATGACCACGTCGTCAAGCCATTGATTGATATCGTTTAAAACCGTCTGGAGAGGTTGAGTCATGATGTAGCCTAGGTAAATACCTTAAGTTTACATGAATATGGTGACATCAAAAAATAATAAGATAAACCCAGTCGTCAGGCCAAAACCTCGAGTTTGTCTATACTTGAGTGATCAAGATAGTAGGTTACTTTATGGAAAGTATACTTAAAGAGATCATTGAAGGGGTCTCAAATAATTATGGCAAGTCCTTCTTTGACACCATTGCCCTGAAGATGCACCAAGTGATTGGGGCGGATTATACCTTTATCGCTCGCCTAGATATTGATGCCTATTTGAGTCGCACGATTACTCTCGTGGCCGATGGCAATATTGTGGATAACATTCAGTATAGTCTCGAATATACACCATGCGCCAACGTGGCAGACGACTCTGTGTGCATGTATCCAGAGAACATCGTTGGCTTATTTCCCAAGGATGATCTTTTAATTGATATGGGTATAGAGGGCTACATCGGCACGCCTCTGCATGATACACATGGCAATGTGATGGGGCTGACCGTGGCCTTATACAAAAAGCCCATTCCCAATCCTCAGTTTGTTGAGACAATTTTCAAGATTTTTAGCGGACGAATTGCCGCAGAAATTGATCGAATGGAATACGCACAGTACTTAGAAGATAAAGTAACAGAACGCACTCAGCACTTAGAAGATGCGCTTAGCACGTTAAAAGCCACTCAAAACCAATTAATTCAACAAGAAAAGTTAGCGTCATTAGGCGGCGTTGTGGCTGGAGTCGCCCATGAAATTAACACGCCATTGGGCATATCTAAAACGGCAAATAGCTTCCAAAAAGAGCTACTGCAAAAAGTCATGAAAGCATTTAAAGCCCAAACCTTAACGGCCAAAGAAATGGATGACTTTCTAGCAAGGTCTTACGAGGCGAGTGAAACCATAGAGATCAACTTAGAGCGGGCCATTGACTTGGTTCAAAATTTTAAATACGCAGCCGTGGACCGTATTGATAGTAACGTTCATGAACATAACTTGTTGCAGTTTATTCAGCACCTAGTGGGGCCTCTCAATGCTGAATTTGCGCGTAACCATATCGAATTGATCATTGATATCAATGATGACATCAATATTAAAACCTATGGCAGTGAGCTGTCTCAGTCGATTAATAATTTAATTATGAATGCCTGTGTGCATGCATTTGATGGCATTGATGCCCCTTGTATTA
>JBNMQC010000113.1:0-7957 GCA_051277445.1 Bermanella sp.
CGACTAAAGAGCAAAAATGCACTGTAGGAAATTGTTATGTCATTCCTCAGTACTGGCGCCAAAATGAAACAGTTCAATAAGGTGTATTATGAAGTATAAAGGTTTTAGTTTAATTGAATTAATGGTGGTCATAAGCATCATTGGTATACTAGCCTCTATAGGTTACCCTGCATATCAGAGTAATGTTATGAGAGCTTCACGGGGCGACGGAATGACAGCTCTGATGGATATTATGCGGGCGCAAGAGAATTTTTTTGCTAATGAGTTTACCTATACGGATGATTTAAATGATCTAAATTATGGCTCTTCGTATACAACATCTTCGGGGAAGTACATTATTACTGCATCAACGTGTGCCAATGATGTTCCACTCACCCAGTGCATCAGATTGACCGCCACCGCTCAACAAGGACAAGTTGATGACGGTAACCTAACATTGGATAGCCAAGGAAACAAAACTCATGGAACTAAGAATACTTGGCCTAAATAACACGACCCCCAAATAGCTAACAATAAAAAGGCCAACTCCCCCCAGTTGGTCTTTTCTATTTCACCAAATTTAAGCCCCCTCTCCTTTTACGTTTTCATCTATAATCAATACTTAGTATTTCTATTAATAAGCACTTATATGAATATTTTAGACACCGTTAAACAGTATTGGGCCTGGGTGGGTATTGAGCCGGTTAAAGTCATCGCTGAAAATGAATTCGGCAATATCATCATGCAAGATACGGATGATCGTTTTTGGCGCCTTTGTCCGGAAGACTTATACTGCGAAGTCATCGCGGATGATAAAGATGAGTATAACGAACTGGTAAAAGACGAAGAGTTTAACCAAGATTTTTTTATGGATGTATTCGTGCATAAAGCCACTGAAAAATACGGTGCTCTTGCACAGGGCATGAAGTTTCATATGCTGGAACCCGGCGCATTAGGTGGTAAGTATGCCGTGTTTAATGTTAAACCCATGGCATTTGAGCGTATCGTTAAATTCTCTGGTGAGCTTGCACAAAAAATCGATCGTGCAGGTGGCAAGAAAGTCAATTACACCCCTTTAAGCTGATGCCCATTGTTAATTTTACCTTTTACAGTGGAGGTACAAAGGTTGCCATTTGATCTACTTTACTACGCGGGCTTAGCAGGCATTGCCGTATTTGCTATTTCGGGTGCATTGGCTGCAGCGGAAAAAGAGCTGGATATTCTCGGGTTTATCTTATTCGCCACGGTCACCGGGATTGGTGGCGGTACCGTTCGCGACTTAATTTTAGGTGTGGAAGTAGCTTGGGTGGCAAGCCCCATTGATTTAAAAACCTGCATTGGCGCTGCAATAGTAACGTACTTTGCAGCCGGGCAAATTATTCGACGCCAAAGGGTACTGGTATGGATGGACGCCATGGGGCTGGCACTATTTAGCGTACTTGGCACAGCCAAAGCCTATCATTTAGGGGCTGACCCATTAGTGGCAGCGGCTATGGGTACGATCACCCCGACATTTGGCTCTATCATACGCGATATCCTTCTAGACCGTTCCCCTGTGCTACTTCAACCGGAAATCTACGTAACGGCGGCCATTGTCGGCAGTTTTAGCTACCTCGCTTTCATGAACGTATGGGAGCAACCCGACCTCAGCATTCTATTGGCCATTGCTTGTGCATTTATTGTTCGGGGTGCAGCCATTATTTTTGATTTACGGTTACCTAAGTTCAAACAAGGCTAGCGTGTACGACTGCTTTTTCAGTTGCGATTAATGGCAAAATTTTGTCAATGCAATACACTTAAAACAGTGTTTTATTTGCATTGGCTATTGATCAAACGTACATTGTCCCGCTTCCGATAGAGGGTGATCCCTTCGAAGTCGCTTATTAGGAATCCTATGTCTAAGCATCGTATTAAATTAGAAATCAGTGGCTCACAAGGCACCCTTGCCGCGATCTTAGAAAAACCCGGTCCCCATCCAAAAGCGTTTATTATTTACGCCCATTGTTTCACCTGTGGTAAAGATAGCCTAGCGGCTTCTCGAATCAGTCGTGGTTTAGTTGCTCAAGGCTATGCTGTATTGCGTTATGATTTTGCAGGTATTGGCCACAGTGAAGGCAAGTTTGAAGACACAAATTTCACAACCAGTGTGGATGATCTTGTGCGAGTGGCTCAGCACCTAAAAGATAACTATCAAGCACCGTCTATTTTGATTGGCCATAGCTTTGGCGGCGCAGTTGTATTGGGTGCCTCCAATAAAATTAAAGGCCTTAAAGGTGTGGTCACCGTTGCCGCGCCTTCAAAGCCCTGTCATGTGATTAAGCAATTTGCTGAGTTTGAAGATGATATTGTCAAAAACGGTCAAGCAGATGTTTTGTTATCAGGCCGTCCTTTTATCATGAAAAAACAGTTTTTGGATGACGTCTACAGCCAGAATCAAGACGAAACCATTCGCAAAATGAAAACACCTCTGTTGGTATTTCACTCGCCTCGTGATGCAACCGTCTTGATAAAAGAAGCGGAGCATATTTATGGCTACGCTAAGCACCCAAAAAGCTTCATTAGTCTAGACCCTGCTGATCACTTACTCACAAACAGTAAAGATGCCGCATATGTGGCCGCGAGCGTGGCGGTTTGGGCTGAGCATTATATTGACGATGCCGCCTCAAATCATTAGATCCACCGCCATATTCATCATGTCGTACTGGCAATCGTCAGGCGACTGCTTTACCTTAGCGTAAACATTTATATACTTTACTAATATAAAATTTTATAGAGCCGATTATGTTAGAAACCTATGTTGTGGCATTCACTACATTTTTTGCAACGGTTGGTCCACTGGATGTGGCAGCGGTCTTTGCTGCCCTGACGGCAGGTACTTCCAAAGCCAAGGCCAAGTCCATGGCGTATCGTGGCACGTTTATCGCTACGTTTATCTTATTAGGTTTCGCCTTTGGTGGTGAGATCGTATTAAAAACTCTCGGTATCTCTCTTGCTGCGCTGAAGGTGGCGGGGGGGATTTTATTATTACTCATTGCAATCGATATGGTGTTTGCTCGTGCGAACGGCGGTCTAACCACCACAGACGAAGAAACCGATGAGGCCTCAACCAAAAAAGACATCTCTGTTTTCCCATTGGCAACGCCTTTAATTGCTGGCCCTGGTGCCATGGGTGCCGCCATTTTATTAATGGCACAAAGTGCAAGCTCACCAATACAACAAGGCATGGTTATAGCCGCCATATTGTCCATCATGCTGTTGACATTGTGCTTGTTATTGCTTGCAACACGGGTGCAAAAACTACTGGGGATTACAGGGATGCATGTCATCACGCGTGTGTTTGGTGTGCTACTAGCTGCACTGGCTGTGCAGTTTATGTTTGATGGTTTAGCGGCAAGCCTACTGTTTAATCACCAGTAGGCAATCTTGGAAACAAGCATGCCGATGATTCGCGCTGCTTGTTTCTACTTGTTTTGAATTACCTCTTGCTCATTCTTTGAATGCTCAACGTTCTCGATTGCTTGCTGCTGTAAACGTGCCTTTGACTCTTCTGATAATGTCACTTCTAGCTCTTTCATCGAGTTAAGTTCTTCTTCGGTGAGTTTCTTAAACGCACTTGGTAATACTTCAATGCCAAAACGCTTACCCAAAGCACACAAAGCTGGCAAGGTCACTACGCTGCCTGGTGTGATGGCCAGCACAAATAAACCCGCCATCTTATGTACATCTTTTAACTGCTCTAATGCCGCTTCTATCTCTTCGGGTTCTGGTTTATGACCTTGGGGTAATTTTTGCGTTAGCACACTAAAAAAGGTTTTCATCATCACCTGGGTTTCTTCTTTTTCTTGCTTCAACCCTTGGATCGTCTTAGAAACTGTCTCTAAGTATCGCTTTTGTGCTTCGAGATAGCGTTTCATATTCTCCTGTCCTTACATTATGAGCGACGGCGTTTATTGCCTGTGGACTTGCCCATGGCGCGTTGTTTAGCTCGGCGTTTTTGTGCAGCTTTAGTATTCTTTTTATCCACTACGGGTTCTTTTGTGAAGTCAGGTTCAAACCCTGGGTACCACTGCTGATTCAAGCGAGTATTCAATAGCGCTTCGATTTCTTCAAGCAGGTATTGTTCCTCTTGTGCAAGCAGGGATATAGCAAGCCCCTCTTCACCTGCTCGACCAGTGCGCCCAATGCGGTGAATATAATCTTCTGCAATATAAGGCAATTCATAATTAATCACGTATTTCAGCTGGCGAATATCCAAGCCTCTGGCTGCTACATCCGTTGCGACCAGCACACGTGCCTTGCCTTGTTTAAAGTCTTCTAGGGCTCTCTCACGTGCCCCCTGACTTTTATCACCATGAATACTCTCTGCCACCAGCCCGTCTTTTTTCATTTCTTTGGCGAGTACATCGGCACCTTGCTTAGTGCGGGTGAAAACCAACACTTGGTGCCAGTTTTTACTGCCAATAAGATAGGAGATGAATTCACGTTTACGGTCGCTATCAAGGTTATACACAATCTGCTCGACCGGCGCTGCCACGCTATTACGATCATGCACCTCTATGATTTTTGGCTGTTGTAACAGGGTTTGGCTAAGTTTAAAGATGGCGTCATCCAGGGTGGCGCTGAATAACATGGTTTGTCGAGTTGCCGGCAGGCGCTTTAGAATGATTTTAATATCATCTATGAAGCCCATGTCTAACATGCGATCTGCTTCATCAAGAATCAATGTATTCAAATGGCTGACATCGATAGTGCCTTTAAACAAGTGATCGATAAGACGCCCAGGCGTGGCCACTAAAATATCCACGCCTTTTTTTAACTGATCCACCTGAGCACCAATACTAACACCGCCGTAGACGATGGTGGATTTTATAGTTGTATTTTGACTGTAGGCTTCCACACTTTTAAACACCTGCAACGCCAGCTCACGAGTTGGTGCAAGAATGAGTGTGCTCAGGGTTGAATTAGATGACTCGCGAGCTTGTGTCGTTAAAAGACGATGAATAATCGGTAAAACAAATGCCGCGGTTTTTCCGGTACCCGTTTGCGCACCCGCTAAAATATCGCTATTGGATAACGCATGAGGGATCACCTGTTCTTGAACGGCGGTAGGCTCATCATACTTAAGACGCTTTAACGTCTCGGTAATGGTTTCGTGTAAGCCTAATTGTTCAAACCCCATAACGCACTCTTTTGCTGCTGCTTAATAATACACGCAGTATACCAGAGCCCTTGGGTTTCCCTGTTACCCTTTTTTAGCTGTGAATCTGAGCCAACAGGCTAATGGCCTCAGTCTGCTCTGGCAGCCAGTCTTGATAAGCATGCTTGGTCGGCAGCGCGATGCTGTGAGCAAATCCAGGTAGAGTCAGTTCATTTTGCGTCAGTGCAATCGCACTTTCATCAATGCAAGACTCACCATAACGATAAATAACGCTCAGCTGCCCCATACTGGCTTGGTGGTCATACTCTAAGGCATGTTCTTGAGTCAATACGGCTCGGCTCTCATATTGTTTATAGACTACCGCTCCATGGCGCTGAGTCAGCAGGCTTTTCACCACGTTAGGCGATAGCACTACGGCGCTTGCGTTATTGCCACCAAACCCCTTTGAATTTAAAAACGCCACCTGCCAGTGCTGGGCTGATTGCTTAATATGCTTAAGGGGGATATGCAAATGTTCAGCAAACACATCCTCAGCGATATGATCAATCCCGTTCACTTTAGGTATGACACCGTGGGCAAATATGCCAAGGGTCATGGCTAGTTGGTCACCACTGGCGCTGGCCAAAGAATGGCCCAAATACGACTTAACCGCGCAAACAGGCCAATCCTTTATGGCAAATGTCTGCGCAATTTCATGGTAAATCTTCGACTCTGTTACGCGATTTAGCGGCGTACTGGAACCATGGGCTTGAATAAAGCTGTGTTCACGTACAGCACGCTCACCCAGTAAGGCCTTCGCCGATGCCACCGCTTTGGCCATGGTAATCATGTTGCCCGCACCGGGCGTTGAAATGGATTGCTTAATCCCGTCAGCATTCACAAATACGTCACTGACTGCACCGTATATTTGAGCTCCCAGCGCTAAAGCCAGCGTATCGTCCATCAGCAAAACGTACTGGCTAGACTCCGCAATTGTGAACCCGCAGTTATCCGAAAAAGGTCGGCTGCTTCTGCTCAAGTCTGCTTCAAGGGCTTGATCAAGATTGCGCAAGCCTTCTTCACTGGCAAGTGCGCCCATGCTGGCGTAGCCGTCGATGATTTCTGAAGTAATCGGGGTTTCACTGTTGCCCACCAACACCACTTTTTTGCGGCCACTTTGAATATCTTCCATGCCCGCTTTTAGGTTATACAAAAAGCTGGCACAAGCTCCAGTAATCGATCCGGTAGAACCCACACTGCCCAGCACATAGGCGTTAATAAAATCCGCTGTCATGCTGTTATGCCCAAGGGGACACTGCTTACTGGTAATGCGCTTGCCTTGCAGGCGAGCATTCAACATACCGCCCAAACCCGCTTCATCCAGTTGACCCATTATATTACTGGAGTACACCGCCACATCATCAGGGCTCACGGCATCGGCGATGACCTGCCATGGAATACCACAACTATTGATGGCATCCGATGCGCCTAGTATGGCCATCTGTAATGAACGCGGGTGAAAACGCGAAGCATAATGCTGACTGGGCGTAAAACCAGACGGAAACTGCCCTGCCCCTTTCACCCCCAAGGCTCGTAGCGTATTGAGCTTCACATCCACAGGGCCAATCAGCGTCACCTTGACGGTTTTCTTATCCAGTTGGGTCACTTGCCAATCATCCGGAATAACCGGAGGCATCTGCTTAGTCGATAGCTCAAAACTAACTGGCTGTTGAGTATTAAGGGTGATGCCCTGCTGCCAAGGGACGGCATCCACATCGAAATACGTTTGCTCAATACGGCGAACTAAGGTGCTTTTAAGGATTACCTTGGAATACTCCGCTTCCAGCTCAGCCAAGCTGAACACACGGCCCAGCGTATCGACAAAACTCAAAGGTTGTTTGGTATGTACGCTAACCAGCCCCATCAAAACCGCTAAGTCCGCATAGGCGGTCTGACGTTCAGGCTCACTCAGCGTATCGATAATTAGGCGCTTGTAAGCATGATGGAACGAGGAACGCCCAGCCGCATTATAGCCGCCAAAGCCAACAATAAGAGGTAAACTCGCCATGACCCGCTCTTTATTAAATGAACAATGGCATCAGTTTAAGATTAGATATTCACACCATATACGTCATATCAGCCATATTAGTTGGCATTAGGGACATAGACACCTAATCCAGTAAATTAAAGGGTAAAAAACCATTGTGAAAGCCTATAAATGCTATAGATTGGACATTCAGGCCACAAAACAAGCTGTATTAGCCAACTTAAAACATGAATCACATTACTTTTTTCTGCTGCGAACAAATGCTGGCCACCAGCATGACATTACCCATAGAAATGTTTCGCGCAGCGCAAAACGCCGCCCAAGTGCAAAGACGCACCACACCGCCACTTGAAATCGTCACCGCTGGCTTAACCTGCGACAAGGTTCAAACCGCGGCGGGTTTTAGTTTGATTCCAGATCACACATTGGAAGAGATAGAGCACACCGACATTCTGTTTTTACCTGCCCTGTGGCGTAACCCGAAATCCTCATTGCGCCAAAACCCTAAGCTACTGGCTTGGATTAAACGTCTCCACGCACAAGGCACTCTGATTTGCAGCGTGGGGATTGGTGTTAGCTTCTTAGCGGAAACAGGACTACTGGACGATCAAGCGGCCACCACTCACTGGTATTACTTTGACCGCTTTCAAAAAGATTACCCAAATATTCAACTTAAGCGTCAGCATTTTATTGTACAAGCGGGTAACTTGTTTACCGCTGCCAGCGTCAATGCGTTTGCCGATCTGACCGTATTTTTAATTCAAAAGGTGTACAACAAGTTAGTGGCCATGCAC
>JBNMQC010000114.1:0-7860 GCA_051277445.1 Bermanella sp.
GCCTTGAAGCCATCAAAAAAGAAACCGGTAAAGACAAGCTGATATTAGACCTAAGCTGTAGAAAGACAGAAAATGGCTGGCACATTGCGACTAATCGCTGGCAAACCGTCACCTCCACAAGCGTAGACGCCCATACTTTAAAAGAACTGAGCCAATACTGTGCTGAATTTTTAATTCACGCCGCCGATGTGGAAGGCTTACAAGGCGGCATCGATGAAGAGCTTGTTAAGCTACTGGGCGAGCATGCACATATTCCAATTACCTATGCCGGCGGGGCACGCAATTTAGGCGACCTAAAACGCGTCCACGAGCTATCTAACAGCAACGTCGATCTAACCATCGGCAGTGCGCTGGATATTTTTGGCGGAAGCGGTGTCACGTTAGCTCAATGCATCGAGTGGAATAACCTGCACACCCATGGCTGATTTATTCACGCCGGATTCTCAACACGGGGCTTGTGAGCCACAAGTTGAAGATATGGGAGACGGGATTTTTCTAATTAAACAGTTCGCCCCCAGCGAGCAGTGTCTGAACCTCATCAGACAAGTCTCGCAAGCTGCTCCTTTTCGTCAAATGATGACCCCTATGGGCTACCCTACTCAAGCAAGCATGAGCAATTGTGGTGGTTTTGGATGGGTATCGGATCTCAGTGGCTATCGCTATAGCCCGGTTGATCCCATCACACAAAAGCCTTGGCCTGCCATACCTGATGCGTTTTTAAGGGTCCATCAGTCAGCTTGTGAACTTGTGAATCTCCCAAAATTTCAGCCAGATGCATGCCTTATCAATCGCTATGAGATTGGCCATGCCATGGGCCGACACACGGACAAAGACGAGCAAGATACGAGTTGGCCCATTGTTTCGGTTTCACTGGGTTTGCCTGCCGTATTTCAGGTTTTCAAAGGTCAAGCATCAACCGCCAGTATCAATGTATTACTTGAAGACGGTGACGTGATAATCCTGTCAGGCGCCACTAGGCAACAACCCCATGCCATTAAAGCGGTTAAACCCGATCTTTTGCAGCCTAATTTAACCACTCGTTACAATCTAACACTGCGCCGCAGCCACTAACCCTGCTTTACAAAAGCCTCTTTGTAACTAAAGTTAAGTACATATCCGCCTATCTAAGAACTGAACCGTGGTTACAGATGATTATCGTGACAAGCGATTTTTAATCGTTGATGACTTTGAAAGTTTTCAACAAATATTAAAGCGCCTATTACATGATTTAAACGTCAAAAGTATTGATACCGCACTTAATGCCAGCAAAGCACTGAAGCTATGCGAAGATCACGAGTACGATGTAATTTTCTGCGATTTCGACTTAGGTAAAGGTCAAAACGGACTACAACTCATAGAGGAGATGCGCCACAAACACTTACTGGGCAGCGGCACGATATGCATTATTGTTACAGCCGATTCCAGTCGTGACGCAGTTGTCGGTTCTCTTGAATACAAGCCTGATGCTTACATGAACAAGCCCATTTCATCCGCAGAGCTTAAATCTCGTTTAATCAAATGCTTAAAACAAAAGAATGAATTACATGACATCAATCATGCAATTGACAGTAAAAAATTCAGTCTTGCCATTTCTCTTTGCGATGAAAAAATCAACAACAATAGCCGACAAAAAAACTGGTGCCTAAAAACCAAAGGGCAACTTTTAATACAATGTAAGAGATGGGACGATGCAGAAATACTATTTCAGGGCGTACTAAAGAATAGGCAATTGTTTTGGGCTCAGCTCGGTTACGCAGATGTATTAGCCGCGAAAGAGCAGTACGAAGCAGCATTAGGCGCATACCAACTCGCCTACAAGGAGAACTCGTCAAGCCTAGAGGCATACGAAGGCGCTGCTCGCATGCTCATTAATCTTGGCAACCCACAAGATGCTCAAAAAATATTAGAACAAATTTCTCACATATCCGCACGCTCTGTATCTAGGCAAAAACTCTTAGCAGACGTCAGTAAAATCAATGGGGACTTTGATGCAGCCGCAAAAGCCAGTCGTAAAGTGGTTCGCTTGGCTGAGAACAGCATCCACAAAAGTGCGGAAAACGAGTTGGATCTTGCAGATAACCTGACCGAAGCGGCTTTACATAGTTCTGATGAAAAAAAGATCAAAGCCTATGCCAAAGAAGCCATCAGTACTTTGCAGGTGACCCATAAAGAAAATACAGATCAAGATATCAAAATTCAAAGTAAGTTAATTGAGTCAAGAGCATACTCAAGCATCAATGATAAAGTACGTGCTGAACAAGCGCTCGACTCTGCAGAAAAGAGAATCAATAAAAATGGCTCTATTTCCAACTTAAGAACCCAATTAGAGCTTGCCAAAAGCTATCTGCAGTCAGGACATAAAGATAAAGCCACTTCATTACTGAGCAAACTGGCTGAAGAATACAAGGACAACCCTGACGTTTCTGCTAAGTTGGATAAAATTACTGACGAACCTGTTTCAAAAGTTGGCAAGGTCGATGTCATAAAAGCCAATAAAGATGGCATACAAATGTTTGAGTCTGGCGACTATTTACAAGCCGTACAGTGCTTTCTTCGAGCTACAAAAAACTTCCCTAAACATATCGGTCTACGATTAAACATCATTCAATCACTGATATTCCAAATGAAAAAAGTCGGTATAAATCAGGACATCTTACGACAATGCCAGCAGCATCTTTCGGTGGTTAAAAATATCCCCACTGACCACCCACAACACAAACGTTATTTATCCATAGGCAAAACACTCAGCATTCTTAATAAAAACAAAGGCGAGACTAATGAAAAATAATTTCGACTTTCATTTGGCATCCTGTATTCATGACATGAAAAATGCCATCAGCTTGATTCTTAATTCCATTGAACAACTCAATACTAATAGCCAAAAAGACACAAAAAAACACTTAGCCAATTTAAACTATGAAGCAAGCCGTTTGAATAATGACCTCATCCACTTACTGGGGGTTTATCGTCTGGGTAGCGATCATTTGCATGTGGTCATCGATGAGCACAACATTTGGGATGTGGTACACGAACAGTATTTAAAGAATGAATCCCTATTGCAAAAGTACAACGTCGAGCTTGAAATCAATGGAAATGAAGACCAAGACTGGTTCTTTGACCCAGACCTGATTGCCAGCATCATCAACAACATCATTGTGAATACTGTGCGATATACAAAAAGTAAAATCTTAATCAATATCAAAGAGGTGGATTCATATTTGAATATTGAGATTTGCGACGACGGAAACGGCTACCCAGACAATATGATTTCAAACCCAGGCGAAGCGGAGGACAACTTTGACTTTCGTAATGGCAGCACTAAGTTGGGGTTATTTTTTGCTTCTCATATTGCTCAACGCCATACCAATAACAACCAGAAAGGTTGCATCAAACTCAGCAATGGTGGCGAGCTTGGAGGCGGAATATTTACGCTAAAAATCCCATAAAAGCACGCCAGTTTGCTGCCAGAGTCATTCAACCTGCAAATAGTCACTTCCTAGGTAGTGCCTAAGGCTTATATAACTAAATATTCTAATTATAAATTTTGACGCTGAAAATCCAGCCCTCTATGTAACTCATTGTTTTACAAAGCGTTACAAAAAAATACAAATTTACGCAATAAGTAACAATCTATATATAGCTTAGTGTTATTTCAAACAAACCCAGTTCACAAATATGATTATAGGAGACAAACATGAGACGCCCATGAGAATATTAGCGACAACTTGGATTCTGCTCGCGCTTACCGCATGCAGCAATGGTTCGGATACCAGTGATTTATTAGAAAACGCCAAAGACGTTTTAGACCAACATGCCTGCCTAGAAGGCACATGGCAAGCCGACTCTCAGACAGTGAATATTGCAGGACAGGAATATTCCGTCATCCCCAATCAATCATTCATGATCATTTCTGAGCCAAAAGATATCAGTGAACTGATCAATGACGGCTCAAATTCCATCAACTATGCCGGCTTAAATCTTCGTACTTGGGTGACTACAAACAATCAAACTCAAGACCTCGTCGCACAATCATGGGTGGCCAACTTAAATAGCGACAACGAGAAAACCGATGGCACCTTAAAACTGATCAATAGCTGCTCAAGTGAATATAGCGGCATTATCAATGATGCTCAAACCCCTCAGTGTTTAACTGAAAACCTCAGTACCACTACCCAGACACTTTCACTAGAGTGCGGCAGTGATATTAGCTACCTAACCATCTCAAACGAAGACACTCAAGTATCGTTTCAACGAGTTCATGACAATTCGAGTGTGACCGATTTTACCAATGGCACAGACAACCCCGTCGACATTGCGACTAGCATCACCGATACAAGTGGAATGATCGCAAGCGAAGACTTGCTGGATATTTTAAAAGACGTATTTCCTGAACTCAGTGACGCGCAGTTACAAGCCATGCTTAACCAAGCCATGACTTTAAGCTTTCCACCCCTGTCCATTGCCCCCTCATCGCCCACCACGCCCGAGGAGCCGCCTGAACCAAGCACGCCTCCAGTCACAAACAACGACACAGATAATGACGGCATCCCAGATGACCAAGACCGCTTTCCAGATGACCCTAATGAATGGACAGACCTCGATAATGATCGTATTGGCGACAACAGTGATGACGATATTGATGGCGACTCTTACCCAAATGATGAGGATATGTTTCCTACCGATAACTCTGAATGGGCTGACCTTGACAGGGATGGCATGGGTGACAATAGCGACAACGACATAGACGGCGATGGTTTTCTGAATGAAGTAGACCCTGCCCCCACCGACCCTTCAATACCAAGTTCCGTCGCATTATACGCACAGGACTTTGAGAGCTTCGTAAATACTAACTGGCAGTTAACGCAATTTAATTTACCCGAACAGCCTGTTAAGACGGACTATACAAAAGACGGTTCAATTCTATTTCAACTTCAATGGACTAAGCGCACCCGTCGATTATTAGCGGACAAGCTTGGCTACCAAAGAAGTGAAATGACAAACGAGCTAGCGAATACGCTTTGCCCTCCTCGAATAGAGGTAGGGCGCGAAAGCACCTATCAAGGTGGCACTTCGAATAACCTTGTAGCAGAGTTAGATAGTGACTTAAATCATTGCGGCATGAGTGGAGACGAACCGGCATCAATCAAAATGCGCTCATTTGTTGCAACAAAAATAGGCTACCGCTATCGTCTCTCAGCTGACTATAAAATGCGTCGTTATCATAACCAACCAGCCAATGCATACCGTCATTTTGTCATGGGCTTTGCTGGTCAAACAGAGCACTACGCTGCGCAATATGACACATTTAAAAACGTGCAAATTGAGATAACAGCCTCGCAAAAATTTAGTAAAGTGATTTTATTGGATAACGGACTGCCTGATAGCTATGGCATTTTGATTGATAACATCCAAATACACGAGCTAGGCAAAGTCCCTCATTATGATAATTGTGCTGCAATTTACACTCAAAACTCAAAAGGCTTTAAGCACTGTATCAAGCAAGAGGTAGATACAAATCAGGTATGTGACAGTCGGGCCATGAGCTTGAATTATCAGCCCAAAAATGTCATCCAGACCAGAGCTAATAGTGAGAATTTGTTTTTACAAGAAACCGCAGATCAAGGCCATATTAATTTTGTCAGCTTAGGTAAACGAGGCAAGCTCACAGCTCGTTGTTTAATTGATGGTTATCCTGCCCTTCTTCCAGTTTTCAATAAGCGCTTATCTTTAAGAGAAATATCATGGGGAAATGCAAATCCAAATAGCTACCCAGAACAAGGACGTATATCCGTTAACTTGAGCCATTGTTTAATAGATGAACTCAATGGACACAAGCAACTGGGCGTCATCAACACGAGTGAATTCTTCACCTATGATTTTACCGCTAACGAGGCCGGCTTATCGTATGAAGGCTGTCGACTCAAGCAACTCATCATCAAAGATAAAACCCCTCAAAACAGCCCTTCCACTGATGGTATTGACTTAAATTCATTCAATATCAGTGATCTAGAATAAGCACGCAATGCGTGCTTATTCATTAAAATGTAAAAAACATACCAAGAACACAGGCCAACGCGCCAGCCCATACCAAGGTTCTTAAAATGCCTTTGTCTGCCATATAAAGAAAACCATAAACAACACGTAGCACAATGTAGGTGATCGCCAACGCATCAATCATAGCTTGGTCACCTTGCATTTGCTGGGCAATGATCACCGCAGCCATAAACCCAGGAATCGACTCATGGGTATTGAGTTGGGCCCAATTGGCTCGTTTTCTAAAACCACTTAGGTTTTCTAAATACTCCCTAGGCGCCAAATTCGCTTTAGGCCCAAAATTGCCAGTAAACTTTGCAAGCGCTGTAAACAACAGGGGTAATAAAATAGCTGCAAAGACACACCAATATGCGTACGTCATAGGTTTTCCTTTTATATTTATTATGAAACGGGTGAACCAAACTAACAAAATCAGCTACTTGAGCCAAGCAATGATTAAGACTAGAGGTGATTAAATTTGATTTTAGAATATCAATCCACAATACTCTTTTTTCATCCATTCACATTAAGCCGCACATGAAAACGTTTCAGCAGTATTTAGATCTTGCTAAGGGAAATGCCCCTTTTTCCATTGACGACTCTTGGGCACAAGGGCGCAGTGTATTTGGAGGTCTGAGCGCAGCGTTACTGTTGACACACATAGAGGAAAACACAGGACTCACTGACAAAGAACTGCGCT
Organism: Bermanella sp.; assembly: GCA_051277445.1. Taxonomy (GTDB): domain Bacteria; phylum Pseudomonadota; class Gammaproteobacteria; order Pseudomonadales; family Oceanobacteraceae; genus Bermanella. The sequence continues at coordinate 6,734 of JBNMQC010000114.1, forward strand.
CAATCCATGTACAATTTTGTTCAGCATTAAAGGCAGGCGAACCGGTTAACTTACGTTATTCAGTGCTTTCATCTGGCAAGTCGGTGACTAATATTCAAGCTACTCTCTCTCAAAACAACGAGACAAGAACATTTGTAACTTGCTGCTTTGCTAGCGAAAGAGATTCAGCAATAGAGGTAAATACACCTAAGTACTTACCATCCATATCACACTCGAAATCAAATAGACTGCCATTTATCCAAAATGTAACGCCGAATTTTATTCAGCACCTGGATCTGCGTTTATCCAGTAAGAATATGCCGTTTACCGGCAGTCAAAATATGCCAATGACCGGTTGGATGCACTTTGAAAACAAACCATTAGAGCTCAATGATAGCGCTATTCTGGCCCTAATTGATGCTTGGCCTCCTGCTGTGCTGCCCATGATGAAACAACCTGCCCCAGCCAGCAGTGTGACTTGGAATGTTGAGTTTTTTCACCCCAGAAGAGCCATCTCTAAAGACTCGCCACTTTATTATGAGTGCGTAGTGACTCAAGCATCTCATGGCTTAGCGCACACCAAAGCAAGAATCGTAACCAAGGAAGGAGAGCTTGTGGCACTGAGCCGTCAAGTAGTAGCGGTTTATGACAAAAAGTCTTAAATCGTTATAGAGTCCCGAGAGGAATATAGACAACTTAATTACTAAAAACATACTCTTGAGATTGAATCTAGATAACCGTAGAAAATTATGGATTCTCTATTAGGCTTTAAGTAAACAGCCAAACCGAGAACCACTATGAAACGGCTAATCGACAGTCTAGTTAACTGGCTTGGGGTACCCAAGAACACAGAAGAATATCGCTGGAGTCAAACCCCCATCTACCTAAAGCGAGTAGAGCAGGTGAAAGATGCTTGGATTGGTAGTGGTATCGTTATGCTCGCGGTGGCACAACCTGCATTTATTATCGGCTTCGGTCTATTTGTTATCTTTCTAAGTTTTGCTTACTTAGAAAGATAACAAGACAAAATCACTACAGCTTGTTTTTCATACTTCTAAAGGCCTTTATAAGCCCGGATGTCGAAGCATCAAATTGTTGAGCTGTATCGTCCGAATCAGCCAGTAGCGCAGCATGCACCTGATCCCCTA
>JBNMQC010000115.1:0-7809 GCA_051277445.1 Bermanella sp.
AATCTGTGTTACGGCACTTTAAGCTTGCCTGGGCAAAGAAGCATTGGCGCCGTGGGTAAAGCCTTTTTTCAAAACCATTTGAAAATCAGCGAGCAAGGAGAAATCTTGTTTAAAAGCCCAGCCTTAATGCAGGGTTATTATAAAGATGCAGAAAAAACCCAAGAAGCTTTTTTAGATGGTTATTACCGTACTGGCGATAAGGGTGAGGTGGATGCCCAAGGCTTTCTTCGCATTACAGGCCGTGTTAAAGAGTTATTTAAAACCACAAAAGGCAAATATATTGCGCCTGCGCCAATTGAAGGTTTGCTGGTTTCCCATGAAGCCATTGAGCAGGCTTGTGTTATGGGGTCTGGTCGTAATCAGCCATTGGCGGTAATTGAGCTTTCAGAAACTGCTCGGGGCTTACCAAAAGCCGAATTGGCGGCATCCATTGAAGCACACTTAGAGACGGTTAATGCTCAGCTTGAGCACCATGAACGCCTCGACTGCTTGGTGTTAACTCAGTTGCCTTGGACGGTGGAATCTAATTTGATTACTCCGACATTAAAGGTTCGCCGAGACACAGTTGAAGAGCGTTATCTTGAGCTGGCACAAGAGGGTGCGAAAGGCATCATCTGGGGGCCAGAAGAGGCTGAGCAAAAGGCGCATCAAGCCGCTTAACTGATAAAACTCAGGACCTATAAAAGGCTCATGCGTTAACGTATGAGCCTTTTTTGTTTCGAATGTAATGTTTATTGGCCGGTATTTTTCGGTTGTTATGTCTTAATCAGTCGATGAAGCGGTTTTGATATGAGCCTGACCACTTCAAATTTATACCGTTATCTTTTGCTGATTTAAATTGATTGAGTAGCCTGATCATTTAAGCACAGGGAAGCTATTGGTCTTTGAGATTTAAGGTGAGCCAGTCGGCGATGAGTGCACTGGCCAATATTTGACGACCTTTATCGGCTTTTACGCCCATGCGTGCTTGGTTTTCCACCTGCATTAGCTGATTCACTATGGTGAACACGTCATCTTCGCTGATATCCATAGCAATGCGCTTTTGGTCTTTGGCTAGGTTGGGGTCTAGTGCTGCGTTACGGACTTTCAGTGCAAGACTGGGCTGTACGTGGCGAATGAGGCTAAAGGTTAGCTCTAAGCTGGATTTGGGCAGGTAAAACATGGGCCGGCCTACTTCATGACATAGTATTACCTTAGCAGACAATGGCCATTTTGCTTTGGTCGGTTTTACCAATCAATTGGGTTTATTGTGTGATTGTAATCTGCTTCACGTTTGGCATGATCCGCTCATAACTTTTAGGAATAGAATATGCCCATACGTAAAACTTATGAATTTGAGAGGGTAGCGGGTGCGAAAGTTGGTCGATTGAATCAAGGCATCAATACGCAGTTTATTGTTTACCGTATAGATGAAACTGTTATAGATACAGGTCCTAGTAATCAATGGCGTCATGTTAAACAGTTTTTATCACCCAAACCTGTCGAGCAACTTTTGCTTACTCATCACCATGAAGATCATAGCGGCAACGCCCATAGAATTTCAGTCACACATGGTGTGCTACCAAGAGCACCAGCACTTGCCCAAGAGAAATTAGCCAATGGTTATAAAACGCCTTTCTTACAAAAATTAGTGTGGGGCTCACTGGTGCCAGTTGAAACTCAAACGCTTAAAGAGGAAGAGTTTTTAGCGGATGGTAGTCGAATTATTCCGGTACACACGCCTGGCCATGCAAAGGACCTAACTTGCTTTTTTTTACCTGATCAGGGCTATTTTTTTAGTGGTGACTTGTTTATTGCTAGAAAGTTAAAAATGTTGCGCAGTGATGAGAACCTTCAGCAGTTAGTTGAAAGTATTCAAAAGGTCTTAAAATTGGACTTTAAAACCTTATTTTGCCCCCACGGTGGTGTGATTGAAGATGGTAAGATAGCCCTTCAGCAAAAGCTTGATAATATCTTGGAAACTTGTGAAAAAGCCCAGTCCTTACATAAAGAAGGAATGGGCCTTGACGATATTACGCATCAGATACTGGGCCCTGAGGACATGGTAGCCAAATTAACAGGTGGGAACTTTTGTAAAATGAACCTTGTACGCCAGGGGATTGAGCTCAAACTTAGTTGATTTTACTTAATGAATTTAAGTGTCATGCGGTCACTTTCTCCAATTTTTAAATATTTATGCTTGTCTTGCTCACCAAGACGTAAGCTTGGAGGGAGTGTCCAAACGCCTTTTGGATGGACTTTTGTGTCTTTTTTATTGGCATTAATTTCAGATTTAGCCATTAATTTAAAACCTGCTTTTTCAGCTAAGGCAATGACATAGACTTCACTTACATAACCTGATTCAATCATTTTCTCTTTACTAAAATCACTGGGTGCTCGGTGCTCAACCACACCTAATATACCACCTGGCTTTAATGCTTTATAAAAACCATTAAACGCTGCTTGCTCACCATTATTTCTCATCCAGTTGTGAACATTTCGAAACGTAAGAACACGATCCACGGAGTTTTTTTCTGCGATAGTTGTAAGTGTAGGGGGGGCAAAGTTGACCAGTTCAATTTTTGAGAACTCTGCTTGTTGTTCAATGCGATTCTCATATTTTTTGCGACTTTTGCTAAAAAAAGCAAACGGCGAATCAGCAGGGAAATGCGCCGCAATGAGCTTGCCTTCTTCGAATACGAGTGGTGCCAGAATTTCTGTATACCAGCCTCCGCCTGGCCATATTTCGACTACCGTGTGGTGAGGTTTAACATCAAAGAAGGATAGGGTTTGAGTGGGGTGCCTGTATTGGTCCCTTGACTGGTTCTCAGGGCTACGCAGAGGATCAGCGAAGCTGAAGGTGCTAAATAAGATTAGAATGGTCAGTAGGAGTTTCATTTATTGCCTATATGTTTGGTTATAAGACGTTGGAGTCCTTAAGGCTCATATTAGTTTCAAATTGACCGCTTAACAGTGGGCTAGCCACGACATTTTTATCATGCATGGGATATATACCAAAACCTTCCTGATTTTGGATATATCCCGCTGTGCAGGGAAGATAAACGGGCTTATTGAATACGATATTAATATGCATGGGGAAAACATCATTATTCGATTGAGCTTGGGCGCTGGCTTTAGCGGCCATGCACATGCCATGAACGATGGTTTGTTTGAACCCAAATAGTTTCGCGCTCAAGGAAAAAAGGTGGATAGGATTTAAATCACCCGTCACAAGTGCATATTGCCTGCCTAGGTTAGCAGATAGAGACCAAGTAGCATGATCAGTAGAGGTTGGCATTATACGAGCTCGATCAGTCGGTTTATTTGCCAAACGAGGTGGTTTTGATTGCCTATAAAAATAAGTGCTTTCAGCTTGCCACTTTAGTTCACCTTCAACGTACACCTGGGTGAGTAAGGTGCAGTTGATTCCTTTATTTATGATGCTGTATTCACTTAAGCTTACTTTTATTTCCAGTGTATCGCTGGCAAAAATCGGATTGTAATATTCAACCGTGTTGTTGCGGTGTACCAGTCCCATAACCGCGAAAGGCAGTTGCTTATTTAACAGCAGCTCTAGGTGAAGTTTGAATGCCAATACTTGAGGGTAAAAAGGCGGAAGAATGTTATCTTTTGGCGTAATTTGACAAATTGAGTTGTATTTAGATAGCCTTGATGAACTAACGCCGGTTGATAAAACCAGAGTGGGTAAGTTGTTAGGTGTCGCTGAGGGGTTCCCTCGCTTTAATAAGGCTCTTGTATAAAGGGAAAGCAGCGAAGGTGCCTTATGTAGGCGTATTTCATGTTTCATTCAACGTCCTAACAGGGTTTTGATTTTAATCTACTCCCATTGTGAGAAGAAAACATGACAAATTTGCGACAATATTTTCTATGTGGCGAATATCGTAATCTATATCTTTCATCAATGAGCAGAATGCTACTTGGTAATTGATAAAAAATTCTGTTACTTTCAATCACTTAAAGGATTCATTGTTAATACGGAATGGCGATGCGCGACGCGAGTATTTTATTACGCTTAGTTCATGAAGCAATGCAAACGATGCAAGTGGATGTGGCCCAGATTTACCAAAAATGCGGCATAACACTTGAACATATACAAGATAGAAAGGCGCGTTTAAAGCATCGCGGAAACATTCGTTTTTGGCAGGTAGCTGAGTCCGTTACGGGTGATCAGTCCATTGGGTTGCATGTGGCTGAGCACATTCCCTTGTATAAAGGGCAAGTACTAGAGTACTTGTTTTTAAGCAGCCAAACATTTGGTGATGGACTCAAGCGTGCTTTAAATTATCAGCGTTTGCTGTCTGATGTTGCACAATCCTATCTTCTTAATGATGGCCAAACAGCGAGCTTGGTTTTCGATACTGCGCTGGGTGATGAGGTTGATCATCACTTTATTGAGTGCATCATGTTTGGTGTGATTCGTTTTTTTAAGAGTATTACCCAAGAGCAATTCACCCCCATTTCGATCGATCTGATCATTGATGAGCCAGTCAATAAAGCGGAATACAGCCGTGTATTTGATTGCGATGTAAAATTCAATCAGACAAAAAATGCCATAAACTTCCCTGATGCCATTCTTGGTGTGCAATCTCAACATGCAGAACCGGAACTGATAGATTTGCATGAGGAGCTGGCAGGTGCTCAAGTGGCCAAGATTGCAAAACAAGATCTGGTTTATCAAATTCGCCAAGTGCTCAGCGAACACTTAGATAAAAAAGAAGTGAGCCTTGAGCTTGTTGCTCAAAGCCTTGGTATAACACCCCGTTCACTTCGAACCCAGCTTTCTGCGCTTGATACAAATTTCAATCAGGTGCTATCTGAATATCGCAGCTTTTTAGCCAAGCGCTTATTGGAACGCACACAAGAACCGGTCGAAGAGATCTGTTATTTGTTGGGTTTTTCAGAAGTGAGCGCGTTTTATCGTGCGTTCAAACGTTGGACGGGCATGACACCCGTTGAATATCGAAAGCAGATAACTGAACAAGAAGCTGTATGAAATCGTGAAGAACAGGGTCTCATATTGCGCCATTGACCGAAAAACACCCCACGCCTGTCACTACTGACAATGTAATCTGTATTCAAGACTCTATTATTTCAATCATAAGAATCAAGCGACTCGTTTTGCTTGATTAACTATAAAAATAATAATTTGAATTAGGCTCACTATGATTACATCTCGCTTATCATTTTCTAAATTGACTAGCACCGCTTTTTTAGGCGCTTTGTTAGCATCGAATCCTGTGATCGCCAGTATGGGAAATATCGCCACCACCTATGGTTTATTACCACAAGACATGGCAACGGCTCAGTCGTTTTCCTTGTTCAGCGAGCAGGTAAGTGCTTCATACTATAATCCGGCAAGTTTAGCATTGAGTGAACGTGGTGAGTTGACCTTTGGTTTCTTACAAGCCACGCCTAGTTTAGAGGTGACATCTAATGGTGGGGCTAACCCGCCACAGCGAAGTGGCACCGTGTTGGAATCCAATCAGACTGAAACCGTTCTTTTTGGTATGAAAACCAACCTTACCAGCTTAACCAAATTCAAAACCCCAGTTTATCTTGCGCTGATGGCAGGTGTTGAAAAGTATGGCCTAGAGATGTTGGCATTTGAATCCAATAGCTCGCAAGAAGGTCAGTTCATGCAATATGGCCAAAAGCCATTGTTTTTGTCTATCTCGGCGGCGGCAAACGTGATGCCAGGTTTTCACTTGGGTGGTGGTGTGCGCGTTACCTTGCATGCAAAAGCGAATATGGTGTTGGAGTCGGATCTAGCGGGTAACACCAATAGCGAAGAATTAGATGTGAGTGCGGAGCCTGTGTTTATTCCGCTTTTGGGTGCATATTTGGACTTAGGTGAAATTATGTGTGGCAGCGAGTCATCCTGCCTGTGGCAAGGTCTTGATGTTGCTCTGTCCTATCGAGGAGAGAGTGATACACAAACCAAGGTTAATGCAACGGCAACGATTCCAGGCACGATTCCTAACCCAGGCTTACCTTTGGTGGTGAACACCTTAGATGCGTACCAACCTATGATTGTGTCCTTAGGCGCTCGCTATCAATTGACTCAAAATTGGCAAGTGGCCACCACGCTTGAGTATCAAAACTGGGCGGAACTTGAAAATAAGCTAAAAGACGACACGGTTAAAGATCAAGCAGGGCTTTCTTTTAGGGATGCGATTGTCCCTCGTATTGGTGCACGTTATGAATACGCACCTCTGACGCATTTGTCTATGGGATTAAGCTATGAAGAGTCCGTATTAGAAGATGGGTTATCTCAAGATGTGAATCTGTTTGATAATGACCGAATTATTTTAGGGGCTGGTATCACCCATGAGTATGCCGATACCCATTTCTTAGCGTTTCCACTTCGTATCGATGCGGCCTATCAATACCATCATCTCGTAGAGCGTGACTTTATTTTGTCCTCAGATGAGGTTGCAACTAGCCCCTATGAATCTGTTACTGCATCGGGCAATGCCCATGTGGTGAGTGTGTCATTTTCTATGATGTTTTAAACGGAGGACGATGATGAAATTCTTACTAAATATATTAATGAGCATCAGCCTTGCCTCTGTTATGTATGGATGCAGCGAAGTAGAAACAGATCAAGCCGTTGATTTTTCAAGTTGGGAAAAATCTTACTTAGTTTATAGCTATCCATTTGATGGACAGAACAATGTATCAGTAAAAACCAATGTTACCTTGATGTTCAGCCATGATATTGATGACTTGTATTTACAAAGTCATGTGAATTTACTCGATAAAAATGGTGAAAATGTAGAAGGCAATATTAGTATCCAGCAAGAAAGTGATAGAAGTTTAATTTTTACGCCCAGTACACAACTATTAGAAGGGGAAACCTATACGCTTAGCTATGATGGTGTAACCAGTGAAATTGGAGAGGTGGAGTTTAATAAAACCATTCAATTTAATACCATAGGTGTGTCAAAAGATGCAGAAGCCGGCAGTGGACGAGACGGTGAAAATTCCGACCCACTTTGGTTCCATGTGACTCAAGAGTTTCCTTCGGCAGATTTACCGTTTATGGATTTTTCTGTGATTCATTTAACTCTTAGCCATACCGTTGATATATCCACAGTAAAAATGGATGACGGATTCAAATTTGTAGAGCAAGGTCAAACTCAAAGTGTAGCCGGAAAGTTAATGGTCAAGGACCGCTATATTATCTTTGACCCAAAAGAAGACCTAACACCAGGAAAGACTTATACACTGAGTCTGTCAGATACAATCAAAAGCCAATCAGGCTTATTACTAGATGCACCTGATTATATAGAAAAAACCTATATACCATTAGACTCGAATCCACGTACTACCATGGTGCAGCGAATAAAAGGAGAGGTGAATGCCAATATTTCGCCTTTGTCAGCCTTGCCTCGCAATTCAGTACCAGTGAATTCCACACTTATGGGTAATGTCATAAGTTATGCGAATAGTAACTACTACACAGAGCTTGCATTTATTCCAAATTTCCCCGATGCCTCGCCTTTTGTTATTCGTAAAGGTGCCGTCATTAAAGGCAGTAGTATGCCTGTGGAAATAGGTGGCAAAGTGAGTGCGGGTTACACCACAGAAGAAATTTATCTCACACTGATTACGGATGCCACCGGATTTTTAATCAACAATAAAAATAGTACCGATAAAAACGCGCCGAAGCAGGTACAACTTGTAATGGATGTGGCCATGACAGCTCAGCATCCTAAGGCCAACGGTGGCTTAAGTCAGGATGTGTTACATATTAATTTATTTGGCATAGCGACCACTGAAAATGATGTTTTAGTGGTGGATACCGTC
>JBNMQC010000116.1:0-7770 GCA_051277445.1 Bermanella sp.
ACAATTCGAAGACCGCTTAAGCAAGATTACCGACGCGACTGCGCCCACCGCAAAACTCGAAACGTTAGCGGCGGCGATAAGCGGCTGGCAGAACTACAAGCGTCTACTTGAAACCAATCGCGCAGACTTCCTGACCCAAGGCTATGCCAACGCTCGTCTTGTCTCTGAGCTAAGCAACGAAGCCATTTCGCTTAATAAGAGCCTTGGCATGGTATACGATTCATTAATCGACACATCAGGTATTAAGCTTTCTTCTTTAACCCAACAAACCCGTGATATGGGTTTAATCATTCAAACATTGACTGCCGAATACGCGGCGCGCAGTACTTCGAGCCTTGGGCAAGTAAGCGTGGTGAGCATCAATGAAGGTGGGATGGATAAACAAGGGGAAGGCTTCTCTTCCCTACTTCAAAAGCTAAAAGCCGAAACAGCCAAAGAAAAGCGTATCTATAAGTTGGTTGATCAAGTTGAAGTGAAATGGGAATTCATTGCTAAATCCATTGCGAACTACAATGAAAACGCCGTGCCGTTTATCGTAAGCAGCTACGGCGACCGCATCACGCATGATTTGGCCACCATTGAAGAGTATTACACTAAAAACTTACAGGCTAAGAAATAGCCTGTAATTCTTGTAAACAGGCTTTTAATTTTACCGCATCAAACTCAGTGCCCAATTCACCCCAAATTACCCGGCTAGACATAGGTGTTCGCTCCAAGGCGTTCACCTCAACCGGCAAAGATTCAAGCACCGCCTTAACACGATCCAAATCTATATTCGCTTCTTGGCCGTACCAGCTCCACCCTTCAGGTAAGCCTTCTTGTAGCCAACCATCTGCCTTCACTATGGACCAGGTGACTTTATCTAACTTCACTGGCTCAGGGTTATACCACTCATAGGTGACCCCTTCGACATCATCACGGATTCCACTATTTTTAGGTTCTGCTTTTAAAGTTTGCAAGCGTACCTTCATGCCTGCCATCAAGGCATCGCGGCGCCACTTTGCCAGCTTTTGATCCCTTGGGCTTGGGCGAATCCACATGACACTGCCCACAACCGCCAGCGCTATGAGCGCCATTGCTACCCATATTGCCATTATGCATCACCTTCTTTCATTGCTTCGAGTTCCATCCAGCGCTCCACTTTCACATCAAGATCCGCTTGAGCCTGTTCAAGCTTCGCCAGCGTGGCAGTCACATAGTCATTCTCTCTCACGTAGAAATCACTATGCGTTGTTTCTGCGGTTAACTCTTCGACTGCTTGTTCTAACGCTTCTATTTCAGTCGGTAAGCCGTCAAGTTCTAGCTGAAGCTTATAGCTGAGCTTTTTGCTCACTTTGGGCTTTTCAACCACCGCTTCTTTTTTAGCTTGAGCCGCTTGCTTGGAGGCCTGTCTAACCGAGAGGTCTTCATCTTTTAGACGATTACCACGGGCATACCATTCACTGTAGCCACCCACATGCTCAGAAATCTTACCCTCACCATCAAATGCATAAAGAGAGGTCACCACGTTGTCCAAGAATGAACGGTCGTGACTCACGACCAGCAAGGTGCCAGGGTATTCCATTAGACGGTTTTCTAACATTTCGAGGGTTTCAACATCCAGATCGTTGGTTGGTTCATCTAACACCAACATATTCGACGGCTTGCTGAATAACTTAGCCAACATCACTCGGCTGGTCTCACCACCAGAAAGCGCTTTAACTGGTGTTCTTGCGCGCTGAGGGGTAAATAGGAAATCACTCAGATAACTCAAGATATGACGAGAGCCTGAACCGGTATCGATGAACTCACGGCCTTCAGCAAGATTATCCACCACGTTTTTTTCAAGATCTAAGCCCGCACGAAGCTGATCAAAGTAAGCCACTTCTAGCTTAGTTCCTTGCTTGATGGTACCCGACTGCGGCTCCAGCTGATCCAGAAGCAAACGTAATAATGTACTTTTACCGCAACCATTCACACCCAATAAACCGATGCGGTCGCCGCGCTGAATCAACGTGGAGAAGTTCGAAATAATGTCTTTTTCAGCAAAGCCATAATTAACATTTTTTGCATCGATCACGATCTTACCGGACTTATCTGATGCATCCATGGTGAAATCCGCTTTCCCCTGACGGTCAACACGGGCACTGCGTTCGTTACGCATGGCTTTTAATGCGCGCACACGGCCTTCATTACGGGTACGTCTTGCTTTTACACCTTGGCGAATCCACTTTTCTTCATCCGCTAAGCGTTTATCAAAAAGTGCATTTTCTTTTTCTTCATCTTCAATGCGTTTTTCGCGCCATTCTACTAAACCGTCATAGTCACTACCGTCATAACGGAATACGTTACCGCGATCTAGGTCAATGACCTGTTTGGCGACTTTCTCCATGAACGCCCTATCGTGGGTTACAAACAGAACCGCACCAGGGAAATCCGCCAGCTGCTCTTCAAGCCATTCGATAGCTGGAATATCCAAATGGTTGGTAGGTTCATCCAATAGCAATAAATCAGGCTCACTGAGCAGCGCACGACCCAACATCACGCGTCGACGCCAACCGCCGGAAAGCTCGGCCATGGTTTTGTCTTTGGGTAAATTCAACTTTTCGACAATGGCATCAGCTTTGGTTTGTAATAGCCAGCCGTCTTCGGCTTCAATTTTGCCCTGAAGTATTTCCAGTTTTTTCATGTCTTGGTCAGTGGAGGCGCGCATGCTCAGTTCGTTATAGTCATGCAATACTTTCCCCAACTCAGCTTTACCACTAAGCACCACATCCATCACATTACGATCGTCAGCCGCTGGAAGGCTTTGAGGCAACTCGGCCAAAGTACAGCCATCTGCTATGCGTACCACACCGGAATCCGGTAGGTTTTGCTTAAGCAGTAATTTCATTAACGTGGATTTACCCGCCCCATTACGCCCCACAAGACACAAGCGATCTCGTTCGTTAATGGTCAAATTGACGCCATTAAGGAGAACCTGCTCTCCGTAATGCAACCCTACGTTATCTAATATGACGACTGCCATGGAACCTCTAATAATACGATTTACTAAGAATTGCGCGCATTGTACGTCATTTGTGGTGATTATTGGCCAAGTAAATGTCTCCATTGGTCATAAGTCGGAATAAGACTTTCGGTACCTCAATTATCCCTTATAATCGACGCATAATTTTAATAAGAACGGACATCTGCCATGCAGCTTCAACCTAGCCATTTCATCGCTCTGGGTGCCAGCGCCATCATAGCCCTATGGATGACAAGCGGCCTCTTCAGCACAGACTCCACCGCCGCCCCTGAGGTGCCGGTCCAAGCACAAACAGACACTCTCTTTGCGGTACAAGTTGAACGCTTTAGCGCGCAGCCCATCACACCTGAATTGACCCTCCATGGCGTCACCCAAGCCAATCGTCATGTGGACATCACCAGCGAAGTGGACGGCAAGGTAGAAAAGATCCTCGCCCGTGAAGGGGACTTCGTGAAACAAGGTCAATTGATCCTACAAATCGACCAGCAAGATAAACCACAAAAATTAAAACAAGCCCAAGCATTAGTGAATCAGCGAACCCTAGAGTTTAAAGCTAACCAAAAGCTCATTGGCCAAGGCTTACAAAACCAGACTCGACTTGCAGAAAGTGAATCCCTCTTAGAATCAGCTAAGGCCCAAGTAAAAGCGCTGGAAGTGGCCATTGCCGGAACACAGATTCGAGCCCCGTTTGCTGGGGTTCTAGAAAACCGCCAAGTGGAGGTAGGTTCTTATCTTCGAGCTGGACACGCCGTCATGTCGTTAATGGATTACAACCCATTTGTCATTCAAGCATTTGTAGCCGAAAAAGATTTATATAAGGTGCATACCGGCGATCTTGCCAAGGGTAAAACCCTAGATGGGCAAATACATACAGGTAAAATCCGTTATGTGTCGTCCGTGGCTTATCAGACTTCCCGCGCATTTTCGGTGGAGCTTGAAATCAACAACCCAAGTGAGCGTCAAGTGAATGGTGTCACCGCTGAGATTCTCGTGCCACTTAACCAAAGTGATGCGATTTTTATCAGTCCAGCGTTACTTAGCCTGAATGAAAAAGGCGTACTGGGAGCTAAGCATGTCAATGATCAAGGCGTGGTTGAGTTCTCCCCTGTTGAACTGGTGAAAGCACAAGCCGACGGCGTTTGGATCTCTGGCTTACCCAACCCAGTTGACCTTATTATTACTGGGCAAAGTTTTGTTAGTGCAGGCGAAAAAGTCAAAGCCGTTTTCAAACAAAAACCGGTCAAAGATATGGGCAACGAGTCACTCAAGCCGAAAGACGAACTGCAATCCGCAGAGGCGTCTTAACATGAACGCCATTATTAACGCTGCCCTATCTCGCATACGAACCGTTGTCTTGTTATTTGTGCTGGCCATGATTACTGGCATCAGTGCCATGAACAACCTGCCCAAAGAGAGCTTTCCTGATATCACCATCCCTATGGTGTATGTGTCTGTGAACCATGAAGGCATCAGTCCTGAAGATGCCGACCGTATTTTATACCTCCCCTTGCACAAAGAACTGAAATCCCTTGATGGCTTAAAAGAAATCATCGCCACCTCCAGTGAAGGGCATTTATCGATACAGCTGGAGTTCCAAACTGACATCAACATTGATGAAGCCCTTGCTGATGTGCGCGAAGCGGTGGATGCGGCAAAAGGCGAACTGCCTAATGCTACAGACGAACCGGTTGTTCAAGAAATCAATTTATCGTTATTTCCCGTTATGGTTATTGGTTTAGCAGGCAACGTTGATGAGCGCGTACTGTTCACTATTGCCAAGGACTTAAAAGAAAAACTCGAAGGCCTAAGCGGCGTCTTAGAAGCCAAAATTCAGGGTAACCGCGAAGAAGTGGCTGAGATCATTATTGACCCAGGCAAATTGGATTCGTACAACATTGACCAAGCCGCTTTATATAGCCTAATTAACAATAACAACCAGTTAGTGGCCGCAGGCAATCTAGATACGGGCGCTGGGCGCTTTGCGGTGAAGGTCCCAGGGCTTATTGAAAGCACCACCGATATCTTGAACATGCCCGTCAAAGTAGACGGCGATGCCGTGGTTCGTTTTCGCGACATTGCCATTGGGCAACGCACCTACAAAGACCCAGTGAGCAAAGCCAATATCAATGGCAAGCCCGCCTTGGCGCTTGAGATATCGAAACGCGTGGGTAGCAACATCATTCAAACCCTGGATGAAGCCAAAGCACTGGTGAAAGAACAGCAAACCCTTTGGCCTGACGGCATTGAAGTCACTTTCAACCAAGACCAAAGCAAAGAAATCAAACGTACGCTTAATGATCTATTCAACAATGTGTTCTTTGCCACCGTGTTAGTGATGATCATCATCGTTTGGTCTCTTGGGGTGCGTTCATCATTACTGGTTGGCCTTGCCATCCCCGGTTCGTTTTTTCTTGGCATGCTCGTATTAAGCTTAATGGGCTATACCCTCAATATGGTGGTGTTATTCGCACTGATATTAAGTATCGGCATGCTGGTGGACGGCGCCATTGTGGTCAGCGAATACGCCGATCGGCGCATGGCTGAAGGCACGCCAAAATTTGAGGCCTTTCTAGAAGCCTCCAAGCGAATGGCTTGGCCTATTATCGCCTCCACCGCCACCACACTTGCGGTGTTCCTACCCTTATTATTTTGGCCTGATACGGTTGGGGAATTTATGAAGTTCATTCCCATCACCGTTATCATCACTTTAAGTGCCTCTTTGGTGATGGCACTCATCGTTATTCCTGCACTGGGCGCTTGGTTTGGCAAAGCGGGCGCCATGTCTGATTCAGACTTAAACGCACTTAAGGCCGCTGAAGAGGGTCGTTTTAATGAAATTACCGGTTTCACAGGCGGCTATGTGCGTGTATTGCAAGTTCTCATCCACCACCCTGTTAAAACCTTGTTTGGGGTGATTGGTGCCATGGTGCTCACCTTTTTACTGTATGGCCAAGTGGGCAAAGGGGTTGAGTTCTTTCCAAAAACCGATGCTGAGATCGCCATGGTGGATATCCGCGCACGCGGCAACCTCTCACTTGAAGAGCGGGCTGCTCTGGTGAGGAATGTAGAAAAGCGTTTATACGACATGAGCGAAATCCATACCCTTTACACCACTTCGTTCATTTCTCCTCCTAACGGTGGCGCCGCTGACCTGATTGGCCGAATTCAATTAGAACTAGAAGATTGGCAACTGCGACGCACCGCTAATGACATCATGGAAGATATCCGTCAGCGTACCGCCGATATTCCAGGCATCATCGTTGAAACCAAAGAGAAACAAGATGGCCCTGCAGGCGGCTCGGCGATACAGCTAGAGATCTCGGGTATTTACCCAGAAGTACTGGCTAAGGTTGTCAGTGAAATACGCTCACAACTGGAGAAAGACCCTGAATTACGCGACATCAAAGACACACGTCCGCTTGATGGCATTGATTGGCAGCTCTCGGTAGACCGAGAAGCCGCCAGCCGCATGGGCGCCAGCATTGCATCCGTTGGCAGCATGATCAAAATGATTACGTCTGGTCTGAATCTGGGCTCTTACCGCCCTGACGATGCCGATGACGAGGTGGATATCCGCCTGCGCTTTCCCACTGCCAGCCGCACACTGGATCAACTGGATGAACTTCGTATTAGCTCTCAAGGCCAATTGATCCCCATTAGCAGCTTTACCCATAAACAACCAAACCCACAAAGTGGCAATCTAGTACGCACAGGCAGTCATTTTAGATACATGATTGAAGCGGATGTCACCGAAGGGGTGAATGATGCCCATAAGCGCGCGCAAATTGCCGCGGTATTAGAGAAAGCGGACTTACCGGCTGGCGTCCGTTATCAATTCAAAGGGGACGCTGAGCAAATGGTCGAGACCATGAGCTTCTTGGGCAAAGCCTTCATACTAGCTATCTTCATGATGACCATTATCTTGGTGACCCAATTCAACAGCCTCTACCGAGCAGGCCTCGTGCTCAGTGCCATTGTATTATCGTTTGCGGGGGTCTTTTTAGGCTTGATGATACGAGGTGAGCCATTTGGCATCGTCATGAGCGGCGTGGGCATGATTGCCCTTGCCGGTATTGTGGTGAACAACAACATCGTACTCATTGATACCTATTCAATATTGCGCAAAGACGGTCTGACGCCTATTGATGCGGCGCTTAGAACCGGTGCGCAGCGCTTAAGGCCTGTATTACTGACCACCATTACTACCGTCTGTGGACTCATTCCTATGGTTTATCAGCTCAATATCGACCTCATTGGTCGTGAGATTCTAGTGGACGCGCCCAGCTCTCAATGGTGGACCCAGTTATCAACGGCCATTGCAGGTGGCCTGACCTTTGCCACGGCCCTCACCCTACTTTTAACCCCGTGTTTACTGGTTTTAAAGGATCAAAAGGCCTACAACAAAGAGCAAGCACAATTGGCACAAAATACTGTATAAATTAGAGACCTAAAACCCAACTCTCCTTGGCTTTTTCAGCTATGCTGATAACAGCTATAGGGGAGATTCATATGGGGAATTGGCACATAACATTCGGATGTTTACTGGTCTTCATGTCGACCAGCCTTTTTGCCATGACACCCAGCCAAGATGACTTCTTAAAAGCGGAGCGTTTACTCAATCAACGCCACTACGGTCAATTCCAAAAAGCCCTAGCCGAAATTGATAGCCATCCCCTTGCACCCTATCTTGAATCCCGATGGATTCGCACCCAATTCCATCGCAAACCTATTGAACAAATTGATCGATTCTTAAAACGTTATAA
>JBNMQC010000117.1:0-7563 GCA_051277445.1 Bermanella sp.
TTGGCGTGGACGAAGCGGTGCGGGAACATATATACGACCCGTTTGTGACCACCAAGCGGAACCAGGGAAGCACTGGACTGGGAATGAACATTGTTCATAACCTAGTGATTGGTAAGCTTGCAGGTAATATTGAATTATTACCTACCAGCAAAGGCACCACTTGGAAAATTTCGCTGCCAAAAGAAATAGCGGTTTAAATCATTTTGTCGCAAAAATTTAACCAACGTTGAATACCCGCGCTGCGATGTTTTTTCTTATGCAAAATGAAATACAAGGTGCGTTCAAAATCCCGTTGAGGCACCGCCAGTTCCACAAGATCCCCTCGCTTTAATGCATCCTCAACCGATATGCGCGATAAGCAACCCAGTCCCAAGCCGTTCCCCACAGCACGCTTGATGGCTTCGGTATGCTGTAACTCCACAGCGATAGGAATTTGAGACAAGATGCCGTGCATAGCACGATCAAATGCTTGGCGGGTACCGGACCCACTTTCTCGCAATACCCAGCTATTGTTTTGAATATCTGAATCGGTCAGTTCTGAAAGGTGTGCAAGTGGGTGCTTAGGCGAGCAAAAGACACAAAGGTCATCGGTTCGCCATGGAATGATATCCAACTCTGCATGTTGAATTTCACCTTCAATCATACCGATATCAATGTCGTAGTTAAGCACTTGATTCATGATGTTCTGGGTGTTGGCGACGGTTAAGTTAACTTCTGCATCAGGGTGCTGACGCAATAAATCGCTTAAGATGCTTACCGCCAAGTAGTTGCCAATTGTTAATGTCGCCCCCACTTTGACTGGACCGGCATCTTGGTGCTGCAATAGGGCTTGCTCAAGTTCTTTCGCTTGCTCTAAAAGTGCTTCGGTGCGTGAGCGTATTAATCGACCTTGTTCGTTTAGTTGCAAACGTTTGCCGACTCGGTCGAATAATAAAATATCAAATTGCTGCTCTAGCTCTTTTAGCGCACTGCTGGCTGCGCTTTGGCTCATGGCTAAACTGTCAGCCGCTTTTGAAATATTTTGATAATGAGCGGTGGCCAAAAATACTTCTAGCTGGCGTAAACTAAACTTCATGATGTCACCTGCTTAGATGCTAGACCCAGCAGTTGTAAGCTCTCTTCAGCAAAACCAGTACCGGCTTCCACATAGTAGTTAAATACGTTATCCACACCGAACTCAAGCAGTGAACTGCGCTCATCTTCATAGCGGGCGATGGCGGCAATGTGCCCTTCGTAATCACTGAGTTTTAACTGTATGGTGATATCACGAATATCCGTCACAGACGGCATGGCCAGCATGATAAGTTTGATGTGTTTGAGTTCACGGGTTTCCCAGAAATCCGCATCTTCTGCGTCCCCAATAATGACATGACGACCCAGGTTTCGATGATGTAATGCTTTTGTTGAATCGGACTCAACCCCCCATACTTTGTCGCCTAAGCGCTCATAAAGCACATCATAAGAGCTGCGGCCCACTCGACCCATACCAATGATGAGTACTTCGGCGTGTTTCAGTTGCTCTTGATATTCAGGCACAGGTTGAGGGCGTTCAAAGTGTTTCACCCAAGTACGCATATAAGCGTAAGCCGTGTGTGCGTATTCATAAAAGATACTGGTGAAGATAAACGAAATGCTCACTGCAAGGGCAATGATCACTAACCACTCTTTCATTAGCCAACCATTGCTGACGCAAAGAGCGGCCACAATTAAACCAAATTCACTGTAGTTGGTTAAAATCATGGAGCCCAAAAACATACTGCGCCCTGGCGCTCTAAGTGCGGCCAGAATATGAAACAACATGATGCCTTTTATGATTAAAATAAAACTGATGACTGCAAGCGGTATCACCATGTCAAACGTTGGTAGCGCGGTAAAACCGATGGATAAAAAGAAGCCGATTAAAAACAAATCTTTAAAGGTATAAAGAGACTTAGCAAGCTCAGGCCCTTTGGCGTGCTGGCTTAACAATAGACCAAAAATCAGGGCACCTAAATCGCCTTTTAAGTTTACCGCCGTAAACAATTCATAGCCGCCAAGTGCCAGTGCGATGCCCACTAATGGCAGAAGTTCGCCGTGACCTGCCTTATCGATAATACGGTCGAGAATGAGTTTTGCAGGAAATAATAACACCAAGCCAAACGCATAAATGCTTGGAATTTTACCGGTGGCCGCCACTAAAAAAATCACCGCTACAATATCCTGCATTACCAAGATGCCCACGGCTAATTTACCGTGGCGATTTTTCATTTCGGTCTTTTCTTCCAGTAGTTTGACCACACACACGGTGCTAGAGAAGCTTAAAGCAAAGGCGATTAAGGCAAGAGCAGGCCAATCTAGAAACTCTAAATATTGCACCCCCAGTAAGGCAAACCCTTTAAGTAAAACGGCACCAACCATGACCCAGGACAGCATGTGCAGGCTGGCACCAGCCCATACTGTAGGCTTAAATAAACTCTTAAAGTTAATTTTTAAGCCAATGGTGAACAGCATCAATGTGATGCCTAAGTCAGCTAGGCTTTGTAGGTTATCAAGTGGCTCTACCCCCAAGCCATGCATAGCAAAGCCCGCTAGTAGATAGCCCACAAGGGGGGGCAGATTGACCTGTTTGGCGGCAAAACCACAGGCAAAGGCGATGAGAATCCAAATAACGTCCATGGGGGTACCTGAAAGATAGATTAGAGCAGTATAGTCTAGATATATTGATAAAAGCGATAATTTATAGAAATATTAACCATTTTGCAAATATAAGGCCTGATCCTATGCTGTGTGCAGATACTTTTTACAGGCAGGTGAAACATGAAGGGCTTTAACAAAGAAACCGTCACCAGTGTGCATCATTGGAATGATAGCTTATTTAGCTTTAAGGTGACTCGCGACGCAGGTTTACGCTTTAAAAACGGTCACTTCATCATGATCGGCTTGCAGTTAGAAGATAAACCACTCATGCGTGCCTACAGTATTGCCAGTGCCAATTACGAAGAAGAAATGGAGTTCTTCAGCATCAAGGTGGAAGATGGCCCATTGACCTCGCGCTTACAAAAAATTCAGCCGGGGGATGAAATTCTGATTAGTAAAAAGCCAACAGGCACCTTACTCGTAGATGATCTATTACCGGGCAAGAACTTATACTTATTAAGCACAGGCACAGGGTTGGCACCGTTTTTAAGTATTATTCGCGACCCTTACACCTATGAGAAATTTGATAAGGTCATACTGACCCATGGTGTACGCTACAAGTCTGAGCTAGCGTATCAAGATTACATCATGAATGAACTACCTAACGATGAATATCTAGGTGAGTTAATTCGCGAGAAACTGGTGTATTACCCAACGGTGACCCGTGAAGAATATGAGAACCAAGGGCGTTTAACGCAATTGATGGAAAGCGGAAAACTCTATTCTGATTTAGGTTTGCCTACTCCTAATAAGCAGGATGACCGCTTCATGTTGTGCGGCAGCCCAAGCATGTTAAAAGACCTTACGTCGATTTTAGATGCCCAAGGCTTTGACGAAACCCGTCACGGTGATCTTGCGGAATATGTGATTGAGCGTGCGTTTGTTGAATAAATACCATTTAGACAACAAAATTTAACAGCCAAGCCCCATGCCGTGATCGGCATGGGGCTTTTTATTAGTTAGGCAAAATTTTCTCTAAATGAAATAACGCCGTTTCGGTTTGCATCTGCCATAGCGCATCTCGTTCAGCGGGTTTTAAATATTCCAGCATACTGCCTACCCCATCTTCTACCGCCATTAAAAAGGTGCAAACCGTTTTTTGCTGCTTTAGCGGTGCGGTACAGCCAAAGCGTTTGAAGTGTTTGAGATAGAACTGGCGAATAAAGTCTTGATGAAAGGTGTCCAGTTTTGAGAACTCAGGCAATAAGTCCCATAAGCCATTAAGTGAAATAAATTTATCCGAATACATCAGGTCTTGCTTAATCGCATCATTAAGCTGCTGAAAAAACGCAGGCCAAGGTAAGGCCGCATAAGTCTCGTCTTCATATTTTAAACAGATGTTGCGGATGGATAGCAGCCACTCATCCGCCATGCGATAGAGTATGGCTTCCTTGTTCGGGAAAAATTCATAAAGCGACTTCACATCAATTTCGGCATGTTTGGCGATACTATTTGTATTCACTGCATGATAACCCTGTGCTTGTACCAAGGCAGCGGTAGAAGCAACAACTTTATCAAGCAAAGCGCGGGTACGAGCTTGCTTGGGTTGTTTTCGCAAGGCCAAGTGCTCAGGGGTGGCTAATTCCATCCAGGTTCTCCTTAATTTTCCACATACTAGCATGCCTTTAAACACAAGGCAGAATGAGAAAGAATTGATTATTTTACAGTAATTACTGAAATAATTCTTGTTTTTCAGAAATCTCCCGTGTATTTTAATTTCAGCAATAGCTGAAATTAAAACAGGAGAATAAAAATGAAAACGTTTAAACACACCGCTCTGGTGTCCTCCATGGCGCTGCTAGCCGCATGCGGCTCAGACAGCAGTGATAAACAGGTAAAGGCGGATACCGTATACCAGAATGGTTATGTCTATACCGTGGATGAGCGTAAAACCGTGGCGCAAGCGGTAGCAGTGAAAGAAGGAGAAATCATTTTTGTAGGTAGCAACTCAGGGGTAAGTGCCTTTATCGGCAGTGGCACTCAGGTGGTGGATCTAGAAAATAAGATGATGATGCCAGGTTTACATGATGTGCATATTCACCCCACTGGCATTGTCGATGTGGATATGTGCGGTTTTGGTGTTGAAGCTAAAAACTTGGATGAGATTGTCGATGCACTAGAGGAATGTAAAGAAACCTACCAATATGCAGATGGCGAAATGATTCTGGCACTGCAATGGAATTCCTATGAAGGCAATGGTGTTACAGCAAACTACAGTAACCTGCGTGAAGCACTGGATGCCGTATCCACGACGCAAGCGGTGTATCTGCAAGGGCCGGACGGTCACAGTGGCGCGGCCAACTCTTACGCCTTGAACCAAGTTAAAAATGCATCCGGTGACGTGATCGGTATCAATAAGGACACGTTAGCAGATGAATGGAAAGAATATGCGCCATTTGTTGGGGTCGATGCCCAGGGCAACCCTAATGGCTACCTTACCGAGTCGGCTATGCATTTAGCGGGCGTGCCCAATTTTTTATTTCCACTGCAACAAAATCCAGATGAATTGCCTAAGATTCCTGAAAAGTTAAATAAATACGGTATCACTTCGGTACAAGATGCGTATACCGGCCCAAGTGAATTGGCTTTGTATAAAACTCTAGCAGACGATGGTCAAATGACGTTCCGTTTAACCACGGCACAATCCTATGATGTATCTGATTATGTGGGGGAGAACAAAATTAATTATCAAGGATTGGTCGCCGACTTAGTTGAGACCAAAAATAGCTTGTCTCAATACCCATTCATTAAAGCCGACAGTGTGAAGATCATGCTTGATGGTGTGCAAGAAGGGAACCCATGGGAGACGCCACCGACACTGCCAACCTCTGTCATGTTGAATAGCTTTAAGCAACCGATAATGGATTTATCACAACCGTCACTTTCATTAACCGGTTATGTGGATACCAATAGTACTGAGTGTTTGAACGTACGTGCGAACCCAGCCGATTTTGATGAAACCAATGAAAAAGACGCTTTTAACAATACATATGGTTTTTATCCAGTGCAGTGCTCACTTGAGTCTGGTGAGTTGTTAGCCGCGGATGCCAATAGCTTGTTAATTAAAGAGCAGGGCGTAAATACAAAAACGTTTTTAAATAATTTTGTTACCGCATTGGATGGTGCGGGTATGACCGTACACATGCACTCAGTGGGTGACGGCGCAACCCGTGCAGCCATTGATGCCATTGAAGCGGCAAAAATTGCGCATCCAGATAGTACCTTGCCACACGCCATTGCACACATGCAGGTGGTTCACCCAGATGATCAAAAAAGAATGGGCGACTTGGGCATCTATTTGGCATACACCTATGCTTGGGCTATTCCTAGTTATGAATACGACTTAAGCGTGATGCCGTTCATTGAAGAACTGAGCGATCTGTCACCGGCCAGCATTTATGACGTCAATAATTATTACATGCAAGCCACTTACCCAACGAGAACCACAAAGGATGCAGGAGCGGTGTTAATTGCCGGTAGTGATGCTCCTGTGGACACTCGTGAGCCGGTTCCATTTGTGCACATGGCCACAGCTATGACGCGCAGTGACTTTGTTGGTGAGGAGTTAATCGCTTTAAATGCTGATCAAGTCTTGAATGTTCATGAAATAATCGAAGCCTATACCATTAATGGTGCAAAAGCCTTGCGTCAAGATGAGCAAGTGGGTTCGATTGAAGTAGGTAAGCGTGCGGATTTAATTGTAATTGATCGCAATATTGTTGCGCTGGCTGAAAGCGAAAATCCTGAAGATGTAATAGACGTGTTTGATACGCAAGTGTTAACCACTATTTTTGACGGTAAAGTGGTGTATAACGTTGCGCAGCCTGAATAAAAAAACCATTGCATTATTGACTATGGTCTTGATGGTCGCAGTTTCTGCGGCCATCACATATGGCCAGTCAAAAATGAATCAGCCTACTTCTGTGATGAAGTTATACGAGTTACCGAAGGATATTAATCGTGCGGCTGTTCCTGTTACCGGTAAGGTTCGAGGTTTACAGCCGCCCGGTCCTGGTGAACATCAACACCCTCACTAAGAATGAATCAGATGCGCCAGTTATTTTAAAACTGGCGCATCTTTGGTTGTTTTCATTTTTTTGCGCCATATCAATTTATTATTGTCTAAAAGTGTCTGGTCATTGGCCAAGGATCACATGGGCCTTGAGCGCATATCTCTTATAAATATCGTCGTCTAATTTGGACGACCGATAAAAAAGAGACTGCCATGAAAATAAACCCTTTGATGATAGGAGTGCTGGCCTGCATTCCTCTCACCTCCTTACAGGCTCATGCCAACGAGCAAGATGCCGTGCACGAGCTTGCTCAAGGCTGCTATGCCATTCAGTCCCCGACAAATGGAAACTACCTCAAGAAGTATCATAAAGGTGGTGCTGTGGATAATGGCCTTAGTTATCGATTTGAAAATACCGCTCCAGCGGACGCGGCGCATTTTTTCTTTAAACCGACATCGTTTAATCACTTTCTACTGACAGACCGAGATGGACGTTATCTTGCCAGTCATCTTCCAGCTGAAATCAGCGCCGGCCGTTATGCTGGCGAATTCGCTGAATGGGAAATTACCGCCAAAGACATAGGTAATGGAGATTATGGGTTTAAGTTTCGAGGCACTGCCTTGGATCGTGGTTTAAAACATAACTATACCGATGGTGGTTTGTACTTTTTTGATTTATTAAACCCAAGTAATGATAACAGCGAGAAGAAGTTCAAATTGGTAGCACAAACCGATTGCACCGCTTTCCCAGAGGTAACCACCAATGTGAGTGGCGATACTGAGCAATTAAAAGGCAACCCCAATACACCCATACGGGGTTGGATCGATCCTCATACGCACATTACCTCCTATGAATTCATGGGCGGTAAGTTCAT
>JBNMQC010000118.1:0-7468 GCA_051277445.1 Bermanella sp.
CCAGTATGCACCTTACGAGCACGGACTTTCTGAGTGGCCCAGTAATAAGCAAGTTGCTTGCTTTGAGTTAGGTAAATTGGCTCTTTTCGCTCGGTGTAGCTATTACCGATGGTGGCCATAGCCTTTTTGGTTGCTTGATTGATTTCATTGTCGCCTGAACGCTTAAGGCCATTTGCAAGAATAGATGCCGTTAAGCCAGAGGTTGTGCCGTGATACCAGACATTGCTCGTGGTAAAACCGGTATCTGTTAGCAGGGCTTCAGCGTCTTTTAGGTGTTCAGGGGTGTCTATGTTCGTGCTCATACTTACTCCAATCAGCAAGGCCTAGGCAATCACGTGCTAGGTCAAATTGCGCGGCATTATATCAAAGTTATGGCCAATTGTTATCAGCTTACGAAAGAGTAAAACACCATTTGAGCGCGGTAGAGGGTACCTAGAGCCTAATGTTAGGCTCGCAGTAGGCTTGATGATTAAGGCGTGACGAATTCAGAACGTATGGATTCAAGTCGTTTACGATTCACCCCAAGGTCGCTGTAGCCGAGTCTGGAGGCTGAGCGCATCTGGATTTGGGTGTCTTCAAGTACAAATTCCACATCATCCACGAACCCCCAAAATGCAGAGGTATACTCTGCTCGTATATACGTAGGGCTGCTCTGGGTGATTTGAGTATTATCTGTATTTGAGATGATTTGGGTCAGCTTTTGATGTTTGGCTTTAATGCTAAGTTTTGACGAGATTGGCTTAATGAAATGGCTATCTTCGGCCGCATCGTAGCTTGATACGCAATTGGGTGTACTGGGGCATTGAGCAAGAGGCTGAGATTGTGAACCTAGGTTGCTCGGTGGTTGGCCTGCGCATGCGCTCACACAAGCCAACATAAACACCGAAACAGAGACTTTATAAAAAGGGCGCATAATGCATATCCAGCTCAAGAATGTAGGCCCATTAAAGCCTGATTGCGCAGTTGTTACAAATCTATCTAACCTTGTGTTTGAACGTAATCCCGTGCGGTTGTTTTTATGTAGCGCACGTTTTTGTATGGCAAGATAACCGGCTCTGGATCAACCACGTCTACTTCGATTTGATTATTCATAGCAATATCAAGCGCAATATTCGTGATGTTGACACTAAATGATGTGCCCATGAACACGATTTTATCAGCGCTTTTCATTCTTAGTTGCGCTTCGTCCATGCGATATAAATTGGTGTAATACTCGTCAAACAATAGTACGAAGGGCTTAAAGCTTATGTTCAGCTGAGGCGTGGTTTCTATTTTAAAATGTTGCAGCAGGGACGGTTTTAGGCACTGCTCATCTATTTTATCCCAAGGTGCATCAAGGATACCCACGGCTTCGCCTTGTTCATGGAAGAGCGTGATTTTATCCAGTCGGCCATGTATCGCAATGTAGTCTTGATTGCCCGCTTTGCCGTCGAGGCCATCAATATTTTGTGTAATTAAGTTCTTATTGGCTAACCAGTGGTGCACATCATTGGGGCCGTGATCGCGGTAGCGCGCAAAACGCTGATAGTACCAAGCTAAAAATTCATCGGGTTGACGCATATACATGGCGCGAGTCGCCATTTCCATAGGTGTGTAGTTTTGGCTGCCAATGGTCCAAAAACCATCTTCACCACGAAAAGTGGGGATGCCACTTTCCGCGCTGACGCCAGCTCCTGTTATATACAGAGTATTCATGATGATTGATCTTGATGGGCTAAAGCCGTCAATACTTCTCTTGCGGCTTGAGGGTAATCGCTGATGATGCTGTCAGCCTTGTAACGATATAGGCGAGCCATGTCATCGGCATCATTAACGGTCCATACGCTGACATTTAGGCCTTTACGTTGCGCTTTTTGGATATAGCTAGGGCGCGCCAGACTTTTATTTAGGCAAAGATGTGTGCACTGCAGTGCCAGTGCGGTACGCAAGCCATTGGGTAGGGGCCACTCTTGCACGTAGCCTCGGGCAATATGAGGAAGGCTACGTTTAAACGCACGCAAAATTCCGGTGTGTTTGGATGTGATGACCACTTTCTCTTGTAGATTAAATCGTTCGATCAATTGAGCCATGGGTTGTAAAAAACCAGGGTTGGTCGAAAGCGTTTTGATCTCAAATTGCCAGTGAACAACATTTGGGCAAGCGGCTACGACTTGCTCTAAGGTAGGGATACCTTGTTGGGTACCTTTTAACGTGGTGGAACCTAGAATTTGTGCGCTGCTTTTACTGACACTGAGTTGGCTGTTGGCAAGGCGTTTTAATTTTTCATCATGTACGACCATTAATTGTCCATCACTGCTTAAGCGAACATCCAGTTCAAAGCGATCAATGCCCTGGCTTGCGGCTAACTGAAACCCCGCTAGGCTATTTTCCATGGCGACCCCTTTGGCGCCTCGATGACCATAAATCTTCATAAGTTCTCTAATCACATTATTGATTGTATCGGTGCACGCGAATGCTTGGTAAAAAAGGTGTGTCTTCAATTTTACGGTCGCTGCGCACGGCTCTTTGTCGTTGCTGAGGTGGATCTATTTCCGGTTCGTTGTGTTGTGGCAATGTTCGCTCAATATGGGATTTAAATAAAATAGGCAGTGAGATATTCATTGCATGGCGCGATGGTGTTTTACCATCCTCATAAAATAAATTAGCGCGCATGGTTGGTGCCAAGTTTTGCACTTTCGCAAGGGGCGTGTGGCTTGGTAGTTTGCTCACGGCTGATAGTTGCGTTTGTATATGAGGGCTACTGGTATCTAAACGCGCTAACGCATCGTAAGCTTGTTGCACACTGAGTTTTTGAATACTGCGCCCAGAGTGATACCAATTAAACCCTATCCGAATCGGTGTACGATCCGTGACTGTAATTGTGCGCCATGTTTGTTTTAAGTGTAGGCGGCTTAAACCTGAAAAATGAAGTTGAGACTGCAAAGCGGGGTGGCGTCGTGCCAGTTGACCTTTGAGTTCAAGCCATTGCTGCTTGTTGTGTTTTTGCAACGATTGTACATCTTGTTTGAAGGTTTCTTTGAGCCCGTTTACCTTGTGTGCCAGGTCTAATGTGTGATCATCAACCGCAATAAAGCCAAAGCAACTCCGAGTTTCACGGCCGTCTTGACCATCTTGGTACCAAAAATCCATGAATATGCGGCAGGCTTTATCAATTTGGCTGAGCCCATCCGATTGTTCTTCTGGTGTGAGCGGGACCCAAACACCTTCATGGTTTTGTCGAATACTTTTGCACAATGCTTGAGTGGCAAGTATTAGGGCGTCGAATGTGTCTATTAAATCAGTTGTGTTCATTTTTATACCGTTATCTTATTTTTCGATAATAACGTGTAAAATTGAGTTTTAATAGAGTGTCGATGTGGTGTCTGATCTTGTATGCCATCCATGCTTTTAGCATGGTATGAAAATATGACAGTTGAATGACAATATAGCTATATAAAAGGCATGCCTAATAACAGCATGCGCAATGCTAAAGCGCTCAATAGCCATTTAAATAACAGCCCAAAAAGGCGTGCAGATAATTTATGGCGAATACGGGTGCCGATATATGAACCCAATATAGCGGCAGCACTTAAGATCATTAATACATCTAGGTAAAGCCATACGCTGACACCTAAAGCCGCAAAGAGCATGACTTTAATAATATGGCTGGTTGTCATGATGACGGCATTGCTGGCCACGATGTTATCTTTTGCGAGACCTTTCGATAAAAGAAGTGCATTCGTAAGCGGGCCCGTTGCCCCCAGTAACATACCTAGGCTGCCTTGTAGCAAGCCAGTTACTAACATCGTCCCTGGGATTTTCATAGTGATTGAAAGCCTTGGTTGCCATGTAAGTAATAAAATATACGCGCCCATGATGGCTTGCATCCCACTCCAGTTTGTTTGAGCTAATGCAGGAGTAATGGCTATGGCACCCAGCACGATGCCGATGAGTATAGGGGCGACTAATCGCCATTGAATATGCGGCAGCGCCAACGCTGCACGGCTACTGTTGCTAAAAATTTGTATAACACCATGAAGGGCAATTAACAGCGGTAGTTCAAAGTATATTGCCAATATGGCGAACAGCATTAAGCCGCCCCCTTGACCTAGTGCAGCAGCAAAACCACTGGTGAAAATGGTGGCTATTGTGAGCGCTAAAATGTCGAGGGCGGATAAACTAAGCACCTTGTTGGGCGATCCATTTCAAAATTTTAGGGGCTAACGTATTACCGCATTTAACCCAGTTAAAATGGTCAAGGGTGTCGGTTTTCATTTCATGAGAGCTGGTGCGAATATGTACTTTATTTGCACGTGATAGCTTGTCTAAAAATTTCACCGTACTGCTGTGAGGGGTGTACTTGTCGCCGTCAAAACTGATTGCCAAGACGGGCTTTTTCATCTGGGTCAGGTATCCATCCAGTGATTTGTAACCAGATGATTGTTTTATACGATAACGGCCGCTTCGAGCGTTGTAAGCCCAGTCCCGCATGAGCTGTCTAGCTTCTCGGCCGCCAAATCCGACTAACTTACCTGGTAGAAACCCCGCTATATGGCTCAACGCTGATAAAACTTGTGTGCCGAGATACGTCCGCCATTTGTGGTGAAATGCGGTGTAGTGAACCGTACCGCCTGCCACCATTATGATGCCCTCAACGTTCTGAGGATTCAGCGCAGCAAAACACACACTTAACTGAGCGCCTAGGCTATGTCCCATCAAATATATGGGATTGTGGGGGTGGTATTGTTTTACTTTTTCTATGGCCGCTGGCCAGTCTTGTTCCAGCATTTCTTGATAGCCAAAATTGCAAAACCATGACGGTCTTTGATGGTTAGGACCATTGCCCCTTAAGTCCATGCAAGCAAAGTGAATATCTAACTGATTAAAGCTTTCCGCTAGATTAAAGTAATAGGATGTACGAACGCCCATGGCCGGAAAAAATAAAACAATTGGGGTGTCGTGGTGAGCGTGGCTTGCGCTGAAGAAATGTAATTGATGAGGGTAGCCATCCTGACTAGCGAAATGGCTGGTCTGCGGCATCTTAATAGTAGTTGGTGGTGGTATTGGCTCGGTATTGCTGCTTCTTTTCATGTTTCGCTCCGTTTTATGTGTTGCCCCAAAATGAGGCGATTTCGTTCAGACGCTTGATATTAGCCTAATCCATCCAAGGCGGCAAAATTGATTAACTGACTTGATAACCTATCCTCAATGTAAGAACAAAGGGAGATGGTTATGAAATGGTCAGATCTTGGCTTAGCCAAAAAATTGAGGTTGCCAATCGCAACCGTCGGTATTTTGTTGCTTGTATTGTCTGTTTTGCAGATAACAGATATGGAGAGGATCTCCGATGAGTTTTCCCATATTAATGAAGAGTACATTCCGGGTATTGAGCTGGTACTAAATGCTGACAGGGATCTTTACCAAGCACAAATTGCTGAGCGCAGTATTGCATTGGGCCTAAGTGATCCCCGTTATTTGAAAATGCATCGGGAGAATATTCAACAAGTTGAAGACAGAGTGAACAAGATCGTACAGCTAGATATTTCTCAGGCGATCATTTCTGACGCCAAACAGTTTTTGCTAGTCTTCAATCAGTGGCGTCCAAAAACACAAGACTTGGTCGAAAAGGTTAAAGATCAACGTATTAGCATTGAACAAGCCACTCAGATAAGTACCGATATTTTGGACAAAGAATTTGAGTCCATACGCGATAAGTTAGATGTGATTGGCGAGCAGCTAGGCCTAGAAGCCACCGCGTTGCAGCAGCATACGGTCGAAACCAAAAATCAGGCTTTATCGAACACCGTCATTTTAGTGCTGGTGGCTGTTTTTATCACGGTTTGTGTTGCTGTGTTTTTTCCTCGTATGATCATCGGTCCATTAAATAACTTGTCGAAATCATTAGATGAACTTGCCAGTGGTAAGGGGGATTTAACCAAAAGAATGCCTCGCTTTGGCAATGATGAAATAGGTCGCCTATCTCATAGTTTCAATCGGTTTCTATCGGGTATGCAGTCTCTTATGAAAAACATTCAAACGGTAGCATTAGAAGTCAATGGTGCCAGTGGTCAGCTTCAAGAAGGCGCACAAGACAGCTTAACTACCAGTGAGCACTATGCAAGGTCCATGGAGATGGTTTCAACTGCAAACCATGAAATGGGCTTGGCAATACAAGAAGTATCCACCAATACACAGCAGGTCTCTGAGGAAGCGAAAACATCTGATGAAACCGCGAAGCAGGTGTCTAAGGATTTTCACCGTGCCATGCAGGAAATCGAAGCGTTAGCCGAAAATGTGACTAAGTCAGGTGTGGTTATCCAAGAGCTGGTTGGAGAAACCACTAATATTGCATCTGTGTTGGATGTGATTAAAGGCATTGCTGAGCAAACTAATTTGTTGGCATTAAATGCTGCAATTGAGGCGGCTCGGGCAGGTGAGCAAGGTCGAGGTTTTGCAGTGGTGGCAGATGAAGTACGGACACTGGCCAGTAAAACGCAGCAATCCACAGGCGATATTAATAATATGATTGAGAACTTAAGAAATGGTGTGAACAAAGCCGTAGAGTCTATGAAAGAAGGGCAAGAGATGGCCACATCAACTGTCGAGTACGCCAGAAAATCAGAAGATAATTTATCCCATATTTCATCTTCACTGGTCAGTATTAGTGATCGAATTTTACAGGTAGCTTCGGCAATTGAAGAGCAAACATCGGTGATCGATGAAATTAACTCAAATTTAAATGGGGTGAATGAGCTAAGTAAAAACGCTCAAGAAAATGCCAGATCAATTGGTAGTGCTGTAAAAGGACTGAATCTTCAATCTAAAAACCTAACAGACCAAGTCTCAAACTTCGTACTCTAAAATGACCCTAAATTGTTTAACGAGTAAGCAATTTTTTAAGGTGCTGGGTACTTTAAAACTTCTGTTGTTGATGCTTATTACGATCAACACTCAAGCCTTGCCTAGGACTATTACGATTCTTGAATACCATCAGTTTCCACCCATGGTTGTTAGTAAACAGAAAAGCATTGGTCTTAGTTATGGATTTGCTCGATATTTAACCGCAAAAAGTAAGGGGGAGTTTTCTTTCAAAGTTGAAACCTTGTCCATGCAAGCATTACAAAGCCATTTAATGGACGAGCAAACGGCCATGGTGGTATTTGTAAGCCCTGTCTGGTTTGATGATATGGGTATGGAAAAATACTTATGGTCAGATGTGGTGCTTACTTTGAAAGATCAGCTTGTGTCAAAAAAAGAAAAACCATTTAATTTTCAAGAAGCAGGCAGTTTTAAGGACAAAATCATTGGTGGTATCAAAGGCTATACCTATCCCGTTTTCGACAGTATGGTTTCTCAACAGCAAGCGATTCGCTTGGATTTTGATAGTGACTTAGAGAGTTTAAAAGCCTTAAAAAGCAATGAAGATTTAGATGCCGTTATTGTAAATGAAGGACCTTTAAAGTTTTATAGTCAGATTCTTGGAATAGAG
>JBNMQC010000119.1:0-7464 GCA_051277445.1 Bermanella sp.
TTTTGGCAAGGTACTTCGGCCATATTGCTTGTGCTAGTTATTATCATGCTTTATCAACTCAATTTATAAGCTGCCCTTATTTATATACGCTTTTCTTGTTTCATCACCCCCATAAACAATCAGCAATAAATAGATAATGGCAGATATATATTGAATATGACCCGTTACGGCCAATATAAAGTTAACCAATGAACCCAGCGTAAACATAGCCCACAGTGGTAAATGTATTTTCCGACTGGCTAATACAGCCACAAGCAAAAACGGTACGCCGGTGAGCAGGCCAAGATAATGATTATTGATGATTTCACGGATAGACATAATGCTAATGCCAATAAACCAGCCCCATTCAGGGGGCTCTCTAAATATCGGTTTTTTTAATACAGGTTCGTTCATTCTTTTAACCTTAGTTTTCATTTTTGTTGTCTAAAATTTAATGGTTTTTATTGGTTTTATAGCGTCCGAATTTCAATAAAACCGGAATCAATATCAGCGTGATAGGTGTCGCAAACAATTCGCCAAATACTAATGAGACAGCCGCTGGCTTTAAATATTGTGCTTGTTCGGACGTCTCCAATAATAGTGGGATAAGGCCGCACACCGTAGTAACCGTTGTTAGGAATATAGCCTTGAGGCGACTTCTGCCTGCTTCAATTAAGGCATCGGTGACATTCATCCCGCTCTCGTGCAGTTGATTAAACCGCGTCATTAATACGAGTGAATCATTAATCACTACCCCTGTCATAGCCATCAAACCAAACATAGATAACAAACTAAACGATAAGTCCATTAAGCCATGGCCTAAAATAGCCCCGGCAAATCCAAAAGGTATCACTGACATAATAATGAAAGGTTGCCAATAAGATTTAAGAGGTACGGCCAACAATACATAAATAAGCAATAGGGTGAGTAGCATGGCTTTTTTAAAGCCAGTTTGTACATCATCTATTTCTTCAAATTCACCGGCTGCTTTTATCTCAACCTCTGGATACAACTTTTTAAGCTTGATAACAGATGTTTGTAATTTTTCCCAAGTGACTTTTGGCGACGCCACTGTACGGTTTTGACGCCAAAAAACACTGACCACCTCATTGCGGTTTCTGCGATGTAAGACTTCGGGTTCACGGGTGTATTCGAATTCACTGATTTCACCCAAGGTCACATAACTGTCATTGCCCAAATGTACGGGGGTGGATTTTAATTGAGAAATACTTGTGCGTTGATTTTCAGAAAAACGTAACAACACCAGTGTTTCTTCGCCTTCATCTAATAAGCGATGTATTTCAATGGCGCCAAATGCACCGCCCATTAAGGTGGCTAATTGACGTTGATTGATACCCAGTTGTTTGCCCCTTTGATTTAAGATTGCGGTTAATTGTCGCTTCCCCCCTTGACTATCATCAAATACATTATTTACACCTTCGAGTTTGGCTAGATCGATTTTTAATAATCCGGCAACGTGGCGTGCTAAATCTCGATTGGGCGCGGATATTGTGATGGCTGTGCCACCAGCAATCGGTTCAGATAATGTGTAGTTAGTGGAGTAGCTGCCTTCAATGTCGCCAGTATGTTGTTTCCATACTTGTAAGAAGCGTTCGCTGGGAATATGAGCCAATGCTTCTTGGCTAAGCTCCGCTGTGATATCAATTTTTTTAGAAGATGGCATCGCCACGATGTACTTTTCAATCGGTGCGTGTTTTAGGGCTAACTCTTGCTTTAACTGTTTACTGGCCTCGCTTAATGCAGACTCTAACTGGCGTGTATTACGTTGCGTGAGTGCAAGCGCGGCGTTTTCATCCATGGTGATATTCAAGCTCGCATAGCGCCCAGGTATTTCAGGAAAAAACACCGTGGGGATCGAACCTTTCATTAGCAGACCATACGAGAAAATTACAAAACATAAAAATAGAATAAGGGTTGCGCCTTTGTGATGAAGCGCAATTTTTAATAAAGGTTGATAGCACTTATTTCTGAAGCTATTTAAAGCGTTATCACATCCGCCTCTTGCTTTTAATATCCATCGTGAAAATACATTATTGTATTGACGACTCGACGAATGGGCTAGGTGACTGGGTAATATGAACTTACTTTCAATTAATGAGAAAAATAGCGCAAAAATAACCACCGCCGAAAACCCTGCGAGTATTTTTGCCAACTCGTTTTCAATCCATAACATCGGCGAAAACGCAGCAATGGTGGTGAGCACACCAAAGACGGTCGCAATGGTCACTGATTCAACGCCTTTCCAAGCGGCTTCTTTGGGGTCTTTAATTTCTTGGCGTGCCTGATGAATGCTTTCCCCCACAACCACGGCATCATCCACCAAAATACCTAATACTAAGATCATGCCGAATAATGTGATGTCGTTAATGCTGTAGTCAAAAGCCGGTAAGTCCATCACAGTAACGGCACCTGCAATAGAGATGGGTATGCCCATGGCAACCCAGAATGCCAATTTTACTTCAAGAAAAAGGCCTAATACTATCAGTACGATTAATAAGCCTTGCCATGCATTAGTGCCCATCAAATTTAGCTGGTCCTTAATATAGGGTGTCATGTCAGCCATGATATCGACCTTCATTTCTTCAGGCAGAGTGGGCTGCACTCTAGCAATCACCTCTTTAATGGAATCACTGACGTCAAATAAATTGTCCTTCTTACTAGTTGTTACTAATAAGGCGATGGCCTGCTTATCTTGAAAGCGAACAATACTATCGTTGTCTTCGTATTGTCGCTTGATTTCGGCAATTGCTCCGAGTGTGACCGTACTTTGCGCGGTAGCAATGATGGGTAAGTTTTTTAACTCTTGTAAATTATCTGCGTACTCACTTCCCCGTAGTGTGATTCTGCCACTGGCGGTTTTTAATTCACCGCTGCGGTAATCAACAGACCATTGATGAATACTGTGTTCAAGGTCATCGACACTTAATTGATAACGCTTTAATAAATCTAAGTCAGGTTCAATGAGTAATAATTGTCGGCGTTTACCGGTATTACTGACTTGTGAAATATTAGGGTGTTTTTTAAACTCACGCTCTAATCGAGTAGCCACTTGTTGCAGTACCGCTTGATCTTCACCACCATAAACAATCACATAAGCGGCAAGATTACCGAATTCGCTACGGACAATTTTAGGGCGCTGGGCTTGCTCAGGAAAACCAATGATGCCATCCACTTTATTTCGCACATCTTCGATTAAGCGTTCTAGTTCGACACCGCTTCGTTTTTCAACGGTTATGCTGGCATAGCTGCGGTACGAATCACTTTTGATTGATTTTATGCCCGCAACACCACTGATCGCTTCTTCAATACGTTGGGTAATGCCTTGATCTACTTGTTTGGGTGTAGCACCGGGATAGGTTACTGAAATTTCCAGTTGTGTTGGGGCTATTTGTGGAAAGCTTTCGATTCTAATTTGATTAAAGGTCAATATCCCTGAAATCAAGATAAAAGCCATTAGTAAGTTAGCGGCCACTGGGTTATCTAAAAACCAGCGTGATAAAAATTTCATATCAGACTACTCGTGGTTTTTATTTAAAGGATGGTGAGTTTGCACCAATGCCGTTGCTTTTTGACCTTGCAGCATGGAGCTCAATGGAAATAAAACCAGTTGACGAGATTGGTCTGGCTGATTTTTATATCGGTAAAGCAGGTAGTCGGCTTTCTCTTCTAATAGTTCAATGTCTTCAAGCTGTAATTTACCTTTGGTTAGGCTCCAAACTTTGCCGTCTTCGGTGATGACAGACGCTGGTGCTTTTATGACATTAACTAATGCAGGGCCAGAAAACGTAACCTGCACTTGTTGGTCAGGTAATAACGGCGTGTCGGCTTGATAAGGGTTCAGTACCTCAATCACAATACTGCGCTGGCGTGTGGTTTGATCCATGATTGGATTTAGGTATCGTATTTTGCCAGGCCAAGTAACGGCATCGGGTGTTTGTACCGATACTTTGCCACCTTTTTGTAGCGTGAGTCGGCGCCATTGTTGCGCTGATAACTCAACTTTTATATCGACGGCAATACTGGCGGCTATTTGATATTGCAGCTCACCCGTATTCAGCCACTGACCGGGAGAAAGGTGATCGCTGAGAATGACCGCATCAAATGGCGCAACCGTCTGGCTGTCTTTTAATTGTTGCTGGGCTAAATCTTGTGCCGCTTTTGCGGCTAAGTATTCGCTATTAGCGGCATGTAAATGGGGTTCGAAGCGGCCAAAAGCCGACTGGGCTTTGCCGGATTTAGACGCCACATATTGTTCATTCTTAATTCGAGCGATTTCTAATTGAGTGTTGGCAACCCGGGCTTGGGCAGAGGCAAGGTCAGCTTTATAAATGTGGTTTTGTTGGCGAACCAATACACTGCCTTTCGTAATTAACTCTCCCGGTTGCAACTGGGTATTAATAAACTCGACACGCCCTGAAACAGTAGCATTTAGGTTGGTGGGCCAGCGTGCCATGGTAATTCCGGATGCGTGTTCTGTGATGACACTTGCTTGTGGGCTA
The DNA here is from genome assembly GCA_051277445.1 of Bermanella sp. Taxonomy (GTDB): domain Bacteria; phylum Pseudomonadota; class Gammaproteobacteria; order Pseudomonadales; family Oceanobacteraceae; genus Bermanella. The sequence goes on from JBNMQC010000119.1 coordinate 4,500, forward strand.
ACGTCTATGACGGATACCTCAACGGGTGATGCTTCAAGTTGCTTGGCTCCGGGTGCTTGGGTGCTGTCGTCGCTAAGCCATAGTAAAACCATGATAAGCAGCCCCAGTGGAATAAGAATACTTAGAGACTGTTTGAGCTTGAGGCTTTTCATTTCGTGGCTCCGATTAGGTTTTACAAGCTATGAGACATATGTGTATCATATCTTTTGATTGATTATCGTGCAAGTAAGCTGTGGCTCCTTATTGAAATGGCTAAAACCCAGGCGTGCAAAAGGGCCTTATTAAAATCATAGCTTACGGATAAACTAGCGGCTTAAAATAGATTCGGGAAGTGTATGAACCAAAGTACTGATGCGAGAATTCAGCGTTCTTCAACCGCCATTGTGCAGGCAGCGATGATCGCGTTAAATAAAAACCCTGATGCGGCATTAAAAGATATTGCACAACAGGCTGGTGTGGGCAGGGCAACACTGTATCGACTTTTTGATAGTAAAGAGCATTTAATCGAAGCGATTGTCGATCAGTGCTTAACGACATTTGATGCGAAAACCGAGCATATAGAAACCCAAGCGCGTTCTGTAAGAAACGCCATAGAATTATTATTTGCGGCTATTTTACCGCTGCATCACGAAATACAGTTTTTAATGAATGTAAATGAATTAAGTATAAAAAGCCCTGAGTTACTGCAACGTATTCAGCTTCAGCAAGATGAAATGGTACAGCTAATTGATAGCGGCAAAAGAGAAGGCTGTGTGGCCAAGAATTTACCGACTTTATGGGTCGTAAACTTAATCGATGGCCTTTTGTATTCTGCGTGGTCGATGCAAAAAGATCATGGTTATACCGATGAGCAGTTAGTAGAGCTATGTATAACTAGCTTATTTAATGGTGTGGAACCGAATAAGAAAAATTGTTTTTATAATTGAAAACGTATGCTATTCATCATTACTCTCGCCAATTTTTAAAGTGCTCAAGCAAATATTCAATGGCTAATCGAGCCCTCAGCGGCAAGAAGCGTCGATTTTTATACACAATCCAGCTACTGGCACCTGAACTCCAATAGTTTTGTAGCAAGGGGGTTAAAATACCCAGCTCAATGGATTGTAAAAAGCTGCTCTTTGGCATGTACGCAATTCCCAAGCTTTGCTCACAGGCTTTTACCACGGCATGGGCATTGTTGCTGCGCCAGCGCCCATGGACTTTTAAATTTAATTCTTTGCCGTTGTCATCAAAGCGCCAGTGCTCATTGTTGGAAATTAAGCAGCTGTGCTGTTTTAACTCTTTTGGGTGAGCAGGGCTGCCATATTCTTGTAAATACCGTGGGCTTGCCGCAGCCATCATAGGGCGGTCTAATAGTTTACGTGCCACTAACCCAGAATCCTGTAACTGGCCATAGCGAATTGAAAAGTCGATGCCATCTTCGACAAAATTGACCATACGGCTATTGAAGTCCATATCGATGGAAAGCTCAGGGTGTAACTTGGCAAATTCCATCAGGACGGGTGCGACAAACTGCTCAGCAAATGCACCTGCGGCACTTACGCGCAGTGTGCCGCTGAGTTGTAATTGCTCCAAACTCACTTGCTCATTGGCTTGCTGTAGCCCGTTGACTAACTCTTTACACTGCTGGTAATACAAGAGTCCGCTTTCTGTGAGACTCACCAGACGGGTAGTGCGCGCCAGTAATGCACTGCCTAGGCGCTCTTCTAGACGCGATACTTGGCGGCTCACGTGACTGGTACTGACTCCAAGCTGCTTAGCCGCAGCCGAGAAACCTTGGCTTTCGGCCACTGCAACAAATTCAATAATGCCTTCGAAACTGTCCATATCCATCCTATTATTGCTATTTGGCAATAGTAATTTGTCATTCTAGCGGATTATCAGCTCAAAGGAATGTAATTATCATATGCCCATAGATTGTGAAATCTCAAAACACATCAATATTGGAGTTACCATGAAAAAAGTACTTATATTCGTTACCAATCATGCCACCCTAGGCGAAACCAACGAAGCCAACGGCACGTTTGCCCCTGAGCTGACCCATGCACTGCACGTTATCTTAGAAGCGGGTTTGGATTACGACCTTGTTTCTATTAAGGGTGGTCAAGCGCCGCTATACGGCACCGACATTGAAGGCGATAGCGTTAACGCTGACATTCTTGCCAATAGCGAATTTCAAAACCGCATTAATAACACCATTCCAGCGTCTCAAATCAATGGCGATGATTACGATGCGGTTTTCTATCCTGGTGGTTTTGGTTTGTTATCTGACCTGGCGACCAATGAAGAAGTGGCCAAAATCAGTGCCAAGCATTACGAAGATGGCGGCGTCATCGCAGCAGTATGTCATGGCCCTGCGGGCTTGTTGCCAATCACATTAAGCAATGGTGAGAAGCTGATTGCTGATAAAGCGGTAACAGGTTTCACGCGAGAAGAAGAAGTGGATTACGGTACGATCTCTAATATCCCGTTCTTATTAGAAGAGTCACTAGCGCGTACCGCTAAGCAGTACAGCAAAGTGCAGCCTTGGGGTGAATTTGTGGTGGAAGATAACCGCGTGATTACCGGTCAAAACCCATCAAGTGCCCATGCAGTGGGTGTTGCATTGGTTAAGCACCTAGCGTAACTCAACGCTTAGTTTGCTCGACAAGGTAACATCAAAACGCCCTCATTAGAGGGCGTTTTTTTTTGAATGTTTATGGTTTATATTGTCGCAGGTTGTATTCTTCACAGGCAGACTCGTACAGCGCAATTTCTTTGTCGCTCCAAATTACGTTATCTTTTTTTCGATACTTAAATAAGCCTTGAACAAATAAGGCACAGGTACGACTCGTAAACCCAATGAATGGTAGCCAGTTGCGTGGCTTTAATAATGTTTTATCTTTCATCAGTAAATAAAACTGCACGCAAAAAATAGATAAGCTTGTTACAGGCAACCAAAGGAATAGTAGGCTTAGAATGATTC
>JBNMQC010000120.1:0-7456 GCA_051277445.1 Bermanella sp.
TCATCGCCATTAATCGCCTGTACAGATACGTTAACATTGATGCCATTGTAATCGGCCACTAAAGGTAAGCGGGTGTCGATGTTGTTGCTGCCAATATATTGTGCAAGGTTAGTTTCAACGCCATCCACTAAGCAGGTATTCGCATTAAACCCTGTGCTAGGGAATACAATTTTAGGTCCATCACCTTGTTCAAATAAGTTAACGATATGAATGTTAGCAACTTGACTAGCAGGCAAGGATACGTGCATGGCAACCGCTTTATCAGCCATCACCATGGCACCAGGACCAAAGACCGTTTTTGCTTGGCTGCTTTGCACATCATCTAAATGCACGCCAGCAACCCAACCAATGAGTGGTGAAAAAAACATGTTAGGAAAGCCTGGTGCATTTTCTGCGAATTCAGAATGAACATCAGATCCGGCAGGCAAAATAGCAATGGTAAAGCCATTATCAGGTGCGTCTTGCGCAATACGAGAAATGGACTTGCTATCATATGGTGTAATGCGTGGTTGGGCGTTGCCATTAAGGCCTTCGATTGCATTAACGAAAATGGCGTCTTTACTCACAAGGCCGCCGTTTTCACTCATAAAGTACGGGATAGTACCGCCAATCCAATTACCACTTGGTAACTGTGTCAGTAGTGATTCATCGGCGGCAATAATTAAAAACTCACCAGATTCAATACGCTCGATGGTGCTGGACAAATCAAGTAACTGACTAGTAATGGATACGTTTGACATAGATTCCTCTTAAATAGATATAAATATTAACTGGCGAGCGCGAGATGTTGTTCGATCTGCTTCACTTCGTTGTTCAGCGCGCGCAAGTTACGGGAAAAGTACTGTTGAATCATTTGACGCGCTTCCGCTTCGTCTTCAGTAGTACGGGCTTTAACTAGTAATAGTTTTAATGCCATTTGCCCAGACTCAATAAACACCTTGCCTTGAATGATGTCGCCCCAGATGCTGTGGTCACTTTCTGGCAGGGCCATGTCAGTGCTTTGTTCATTTAGCTGGCGAACCATTTTAGAAATAGACAAAAGCTCAGGCTTGAGTTTTGCCATGTTCTTTTTTAAGTATGCTAACAGTTCTTTGGCGATCTGATATTTCTCATCTTGATTAATATCTGCCTTGCGATACAAACTTTTTAACTGTGTCAGGTATAAACTCAATCCGGTGTTTTTAGACAGTAAATCCACTTCGCCACTTAAAATGCTGTGCCAAATAGGGTGGTCCACTGTGAGGGTCACTTTTTTGTTTTGTGCTGATTGAGTTTTCTGGGTGTCACTTGCCGCTGGTTTTGATTCAATCACACCAATTTGTGCGTATTCACTTTTTAATTGATTGCGGTTTTTAATGAAAAACTGACGCAAGGTGGCAATGGCATCTTGCATGACACTTGGGTCATCTTTGCTATTGAAGCATGACAGCTCTAAACGAGACATTAAAAATCTCAAAGAGGCTAAGTTTGTTTTGAAACTCACCTCATGTTTGATGATGCCACGCCAAATGGGATCGGTTTCAAGAGGAAGCTGGCTTTGTACTTGGCTCTCTTGATGCTCGGTTTGGCTATCAGAAATAATCTGGCTGACCAATGTACGATCAATACCGGTTAGGCTGTGAATGGTGTCTGAACTTAATTGCTTACTGGCGGCTAATAAAACCGTTTGCTGCAATTGATAGGTGTACTTGCTGTGCTCCGGGCCGATAAAGGCTGGCGGATTTAAAGTACGGTGTTTCGAAAACGTTTGGTGCGAAGCTTGCATTTCGATAATGGTATCGAATCGGCCCGTCTTGGTATGATGCCAGCGTACTTTTTGAGTACGTTGTTTTGATGTTGCAAACAAACCGCGAGATTTGTTTGTCATTTCTTCGATTTGAATCTCAAGAACTTCATGTTCTTGATTCATAATCATGTCCCTAATCCTGAACGGCGGATAAATACCCAGTATTTGTTCCACTTCTCGCCGATTTAAGCGTTCCATTAGTACTTCCTTATTGAGAATGTTTGTTATTCATTATTCTTTTTATTTATGAGAACCAATTCTAATCTAATCAATTGTTCTGACAAGTGTTTTATGATTATATTGTCTAAGACATTTCGAGACATGACTCTTAACTAAGGAAGGAAAGATGGAAACTCTAGAATCTCGCACAATCTTGGGGCAACTTGGTGATTTTGAGCACCTCAGCGTGGCACAAGGTCACTGCTTGTTAGCACAAGGAAGTCAGCCCACCCATTGCTTTTATATTTTAAGCGGCGAAGTTCAGCTTGAAGTGCATGATAAAGAGCTCGACCGTAAAGCGCGTTTACCGGTTTCGTTTTCAGCAGGTGATTGCATCAGTGCAAAAGAATTGCTCAGCGAGCAAGCCAGCCTGTATAGCGTGATTGCTCATTGTGACACCCAATACGTGACACTTTCATTACCGCAATTAAGAAAGTTGATGCTAGATGACCCCAATTTTTATTCGATTATTTTAAATTCCCTAAGCAAACAAATAGACATCACGCTGCAAGATCAAGTGGATGCTGCATTAATGTCTGCACCGATCAAAGAAGTGGAATTTATTGTTAACGGTGCCAATGAAGCGCATCGCGCGATTCAGGATCTACCAGAGCAAATAATTGATGATGCCATCATGGCCATTGCGCAAGCGGTGAATGATCAAGCAGAAAATCTAGCCAAGCTTACTGTGTTAGAAAGTGGCATGGGCGTGTTGGAGCACAAGATACAAAAAATTCAGCTGGGTACCATTGCGGTAGCTGAAAACTTAAAAGGTAAACCAGGTGTGGGAAGTGTCATCGAAAATAAAGATGGCAGCAAAGGCTTAGCCAATAGCATGGGGGTGGTGTTTGCCATGATTCCTGTTACAAACCCTGTGGAAACCCTAACCTTTAAATGTTTAATCGCACTTAAATCGCGAAACGCAATCGTGATCAGTAGTCATCGCAAAGCGAAAAATGTGGGCAATCAAACCGTAGAACTGATTCAAAGTGTATTAAAAAAGTCAGGCCTGCCCGTTAACCTAGTACAAACCTCACAGATGCCATCGTCTCGCGGATTAACGCAAGCCTTCATGACACACGATGGTGTGCATTTTATTCTGGCCACTGGCGGCCCGTCCATGGTCAAGTCTGCGTACCAATCGGGCACGCCTGCCATTGGTGTGGGTAAAGGCAATGCGCCGGTGTGGATTGAGAAAACCTGTGACGTACAAAAAGCGGCGCAGGATGTGGTGTTTAGTAAAAGCTTTGATAACGGCATCGTGTGTGGGTCAGAGAACAACTTACTGGTGGATGCCGCAATCTACGATGACTTTTTAGTCCATGCCATTAAAGCCGGTGCGGCCGTATTGAATGATTTTGAAATTCATGCCTTGTTAGACGTTGTGTTCCGCGACGGTCACCTTGATAGTCGTTTTGTGGGCAAAAGCGCACAAGACGTGTGTGATCAATTGGGCATCAAACGCGACTACCCAGTTAAATTGATCTTGGCGCAAACCCATGATCAATCTGAAGGCACGCCACTGCTAAAAGAAAAATTATTGCCGATTTTATCGGTAACCAAAATTGAAAGCGATGAGCAAGCCATGGCGTTAGCCAAAACCATTTTGGCGGACGAAGGCGCGGGCCATACCGCCATCATGCATTCGAATAACGAAGCCTTAGTGGAGCAATTTGCTCAGTGCGCAGACGTGAGTCGTGTGTTGGTAAACGGAGCCGGCACGTTAGGCTGTATTGGTGCTAACAACGGCTTGCAACTTTCGTGGACGTTAGGCTGCGGCACACAAGGAGGCGGTGCCACCAGTGACAATGTGAGCTACGAACACTTATTGAATATTAAGCGCATTGCCTACGCACAATAAAATCGGCAGGTAGCGTATTAACAAAAAAAAGCCCAGAGCGTTCTGGGCTTTTTTTGTGTTTGATGATTTCTATTCTTAAGTTTCTAATTCTAACGTAAAGCTACTGCGGCAAACGCTGCCCCAATGTTGCTTCAAAGGTTAAAAACTCACCGGTGCGAATCACGCCCAATTTAATTTTATCCCCAGGCATGAGGTTGGCAATTTGACGCATGGTCTCGGTGCCTTTATCGGCTTCTTGGCCATTAAAGTGGGTAACGATGTCGCCTTTTAATAAACCGGCTTCATAGGCGGGGCCATTATCCACGACGCCCACCACCACTTGACCTTGTAGTTGCTCGGGTAAGCCGAATGCCTTTTTAAGAGATGGTGTGAGCTCTTGGGTTTCAAGGCCTAGCCATCCGCGTACCACATGGCCATATTTTAATAGGTCAGCCACCACTCTTAGTGCGTGGTTTAAAGGGATGGCAAAACCGATGCCTTGGTTACCGCCGGACTTACTATAAATAGCAGTATTAATGCCCACTAGTTTTCCGTCTGCATTGACCAAGGCGCCCCCTGAGTTGCCTGGGTTTACCGCCGCATCGGTTTGAATGAAGTCTTCATACGTGGTGATGCCTAATTGATTGCGTCCGGTGGCACTGACAATACCCATGGTCACGGTTTGCCCCACGCCAAATGGGTTGCCAATGGCTAAGCTGATGTCGCCCACCTGTAAGGTGTTGTCGGTGGCAAAATCGATCACGGGTACATTGTCCAATTCAATTTTAAGCAGTGCTAAATCGGTTTCAGTATCGCGGCCAATGACTTGTGCGTTGGTGGTGCGCCCATCTTGTAAGGCCACTAATATTTCATCGGCGCCTTGGATCACGTGGTTGTTGGTAACAATTAAACCATGGTCGGCAATTACGACGCCCGAGCCTAAACTGTTTTGGATGCGGCTTTTGGGCATGGGGGCGCGTTCAAAAAAGCGGCGAAAGAATGGATCGTTTAATAATGGGTGGACCTGCTCGCGTACGGTTTTGCTGGTGTAGATGTTCACCACAGCAGGCGCCGCACGATTGACCGCTGGCGCATAGGATTTAACCGGATCAGTGGGGCTGTAAGGCTTAGGAATAAAGTGCAGCACGAGGCTGGCAATGACCAGCCCCATTAAAATAGACCAAGATAAAAAACCAGGCTTTTGCATCTGAGCACCAAATCTTCGAGAATGGGGCAAGTTTACGCAAATGAGTGTGGGATATGAAGCTAAACACGTTGGTGAGTTACCTAAACCGTGAACTGCAAGTGGATCAGTTTCGTGATTACTGCCCAAACGGCTTGCAGGTGGAAGGCAATAGTGAAGTCCAGCGTATTGTGACAGGCGTCACCGCTTGCCAAGATTTAATTGATGCGGCGGTAGCTTACAACGCCGATGCCATTTTGGTTCATCATGGTTATTTTTGGAAAGGGGAGCCTGAGGCCATTGTTGGCATCAAAAAGCAGCGCATTCAAACCTTATTACAACATGACATCAGTTTACTGGCTTATCATTTGCCGCTAGATGGTCATAGCGTCTTTGGCAATAATGTTCAGCTGGCGGATGTGTTGGATTTTGAAATCACCGGCCCACTTGATCCAAATGACAAACGTGTGCCAGGCAATGTGGGGCGTTTATCGCGTCCTATGCGTGCAGGCGAATTAACCGAGCATATCGCACTGAAGTTAAACCGCGTGCCTCAGCACATTGGTGAAGAAGACGACATCATTGAAACCATTGCTTGGTGCACAGGTGGTGCGCAAAGTTATATGCAATATGCCATTAACCAAGGTATTGATGCCTATTTAACCGGTGAGATAAACGAGCCCAGCGTGCATAACGCACGTGAGTCAGGTACGCATTTCTATGCGGCGGGCCATCACGCCACCGAACGATATGGGGCAAAAGCACTCGGTGAGCACTTAGCGCAAGAATTCTCATTAGATGTGGAATTTATCGATATTGATAATCCGGTATAAGCGCTTAATACTGGCTCCACTTTTTAGTTTGGCTTTGCCAATCATTACATCACTTTAAAAGATAACAACATGACAGACACGCGCCGGGTTTTATTAGAAGTAAGCGAGAAAATTGCTTATGTCAGTTTAAATCGCCCAGACAAACACAATGGTTTAGACAAACAAATGTTTGTGGAGCTGGTGCAAACCGCCAAAGCCATCCGCAAAGATCGCACCATTCGTTGCGTGATTTTAAAAGGCGAAGGTCCCAGTTTTTGTGCTGGTTTAGATTTCGCGGCGGTATCGAAAACGCCAACAATGATTCCTCACTTCTTTGCTAAGCTACCGTGGAGTAAAGACAATATGTTTCAACGCGTGGCGCATATTTGGCGAGACCTGCCGGTGCCTGTGATTGCGGCGATTCATGGTAATTGCTTTGGTGGCGGTATGCAGATCATCTTGTGCTGTGATTATCGTATTGCCACACCCGATGCCAATTTATCTATTTTAGAGATGAAGTGGGGTCTGATTCCTGACATGAGCGGCATGGTGACCTTGTCACGCTTAACCCGCGTGGATATCGCCCAAGAGTTGACCATGACAGGGCGCTTTTTCAGTGGTGCTGAAGGGGCAGAATACGGCCTAATCAGTAAAGTGAGCACGGATCCGCTAGCTGAAGCCCAGTCTCTAGCGAAGGTGATTTGCGAGAAAAGCCCGGATGCCATTGCAGCGACCAAGTATCTATTCAAAAAGACATGGAAAAAGGACACCCGAGGCGCGCTTTTATGGGAGCGATTAACGCAACTGCGCTTACTGGGTCGTAAGAATCAGCGGATTGCCATGGCCAATGGCTTAGCAAAAGGCAAACCGGCGAAGCCATTCCTAGATAGAACGTCATTTAAATAATTAATTAAGAGCCTGCGTTTAATTGATATAAATTAAATGCAGGCTTTTCCCACACGAAGCAACCTCATCAACCCGCCTCTAAGCCTCTTAACGCCTTCTGTAGCGTGACTTCGTCTGTTTTTTGAAGAAATTAATCCACTTTCAGGTTTTACACGTAAAAAGATTCAAACGCTTGTTTGATAGACCCTTTGCGCCCTTGTACATTTGGAAATCGGACTATACTTGACGATTATTTGAGCGATAAGGCGCAGGCAAAGTCTTGACAAGATTCACTTGCAAACGTATGTTTCAAACACTTGTTTGAAGTTTATGCCGCACTAGACCCATTTTCCTAACTTAGGGGCTGGTCGGTAAATGAAAGAGAAGCCCAATAACTGGGTTTTAATGGACAATTATCGGCTCTATGTGAGCCCAGTAGGCTAAGAGGTTACCATGCCAGAATATAAAGCTCCCCTACGTGACATTAAATTCGTAATGGACGAAGTGTTGGACATGCCAGGTCATTACGCCAGCTTGCCAGCTTATGCGGACGTTGCTACTCCAGATATGGTCGATGCGATCCTAACTGAAGGTTCTAAATTTTGTGAAAACGTTCTAGCGCCTCTAAACCGCGTTGGTGACGAAGAAGGTTGTACTCGTCATGAAGACGGTTCTGTAACCACACCTACTGGCTTTAAAGAAGCTTACAAGCAGTTCGTAGAAGGCGGCTG
>JBNMQC010000121.1:0-7446 GCA_051277445.1 Bermanella sp.
GTAATCTGAGCGGCCTTGTCAAATCGACAATGTGATTAGCTTGATGAGAGAGAGTGCCATGATGAACTTGCTGCTTTGCCCTCTCTGAGCAAGAGGACTTGGCGTTTCATGACAACGTGTTAATAATAGTCATTATCATTTAGGTTATCAAGAACTATTCTCAATTAAATCTCAAAAAGGCGTATATTGTCTAATCAAGCAATTTGACGCTGAGCGTTAGAAACCTGTTCATTAAGCGATTTAATACGACGTGACATGTTATCCAGCAGAGTAATGGCAATCTCCGGCTGAGCTTTGATCAAGTCGACAAATTGAGCTTTAGGTATGGCCAGTAACTGGCAATCTTCTCTAGCCACCACCGTTGCGTTACGCGACTCCCCTGTAAAAGCCGCCATCGCACCAAATATTTCACCGGCAAGCACTTCGCCGACGGTCACGCCGTGAACGGTGACATCCGCACTGCCAGACATAAGCTGATAAACGGTATCGGCTAAATCCCCTTCCTTTATCATCACAGTGCCTGACTCAATGTGCTGAAATCCTGTGGGTGCCTGAACCTGATTCTGACGGTGATAATGAGCCAACAACCCTTGGTACAAAGCCAAGGTGGTCAGCAAGTAATTCGTAAAGCGATGCTGACGATGAGGCTCTGCTTGAACATACGTCATGAAATCGTCCCTTTGAATTAATTCGATTTCAGCATCGTCTTCCACCTTGAGCTGTGCATAAGGCAGACCGAACACCCGGCTCAAGCCAATGATGTCACCTGGCTGCAAGCAAGCCGCATCAATGCCACCATTGACGATGGTCACCAAGCCACTGCGAACAATACCGAGCTGTTCGCTATCAAAACAGTCGAATAACTGAGGCTCATTAGAGAAAGAACGCAGCTGGCTTGGCACATTCAAATCGTGAAGTAAGCGCTCACCTAGTAGCTCTAAGCGTTCAAGTAATTCATGGGTCGCCTCGGGGGCTTTGCCAAGAAACAACATAATACTGGCCATTAATTAATCAGGGAGGCGTATTTCACCATAAAAATGGTGCTATTTCCTAGTGAATGAGTAAAAAATAGTCATCTATCACATATTTAGAGTATCAATTAACAGGAAGGCTGACGTAGACGAGTTCCCTGTTCTAGGGACATAAGAATCTCTTGGGCAGAGATATCGGCAGGGAAAAAGCAGCCACTGATCTTAGCATCTGCCAAACTGGCACCATTAAGCTTAGAACCGCGAAAGTCCAATGAGCGCAAATCACTGCCTCGAAAGTAGGCGTTCGTCAGATCTAGGCCTTTGACGTCGAGATTTCGAAGGTCTAAGCCTCGAAAATCACAACCGGATAGGTCACAGGCCTTTCCTTGCGCCTTGAGCTTGTTAAACTCCTCAACTTTTTCATCCCTGAGTAATTGATACATGGGATCAGGGGATATCCTAGGTTTCATGCCTCGCTCCTTTTGAGTCATATACTAATTGAAGCCTAAAACTAGGTAAGGTCAAACGTGCACGGATTCATCCTGTCGCAACAGTGGAACGACATACAAGGTCAACTTCAGCTCAGTTTTTGGTTGAGTACTGATACTGGCCCTCAGTGCCTACACTTTCCATTGCAAGAAAGTGTGAGTTTCTGTGCGCAAGAACAAAGCGCTGCCCTACCCAAATTAGACGGTGTGCGCGTTGAAGCACTGCCACTGAAGCATTTCAACGGTAAAGCGGTCAGTGCCATCTACTGTCAAAGCCATCAATTGCATGTCACGTTGCGACAATATTGCGAACAACAAAACATCACCCTTTGGGAGGCTGACATACGACCTCCACACCGATTCTTAATGGAGCGCTTCATTAAGGGCAGCCTAGAATTTGATGGGGAAAATAATGGAACAAACACCTGGATCAAACCCAAAATACAACCCAGCAGCTATCAGCCTCGCTTAAAAGTCGTGAGCGTGGATATTGAAACGTCCATGCCCACCAAAGAACAAAAAGAAAAACTCTTCAGCATTGGTTTCGTCAGTCAATGGCATGACCATAATGGACACGCTCATAGTGAAAAACGGGTTTTCATGTTGGGCCACAAACAAGATGTAAAACCGGGCTGGTTAATATTCTTTAAAAATGTGCGCGAATTATTACAGGCAGCCAATACCTACATTCAAGCTCTAGACCCGGATGTGATCATCGGTTGGAATGTCATCAACTTTGACTTCAGCGTATTGCATCGCGTCTACCGAGAACACGGTATCCCATTTCATTGGAGCCGTGACGGCTCTCAAGTGAATATTCGACAAGGTCAAAATAATATGAATTTTGTCGATATCCCGGGGCGCGTGATTGTGGATGGGATCGATGCTCTGCGTAACGCGACCTATAGCTTTGAAAGCTTCTCCCTTGAACACGTCTCGCAAACATTACTAGGCACAGGCAAAAACCTTCAAGGACACAAGGGGCCCATGAGTGATCGTGGCCAAGCCATCACCGATTTATTTGAACAAGACAAGATTGCACTGGCCACCTACAACGCCCATGACTGCCAACTGGTATTGGATATTTTTGAACAGACACAAATTTTACAATACTTAATTCAGCGCAGTTTCCTCACTGGCCATTTATTGGATCGCGTTGGAGGCTCTGTGGCGGCATTTGAATACTTATATTTACCCAAATTACATCGAGCCGGTTTCATTGCTCCCAATATTGGCGAAGGGTTTGGTGAATTCAAAGCCCCCGGCGGCTTTGTCATGGACAGTAAACCAGGGCTTTATCACGATGTTCTCGTGCTCGATTTCAAAAGCCTGTACCCCAGTATTATTCGCACCTTCAAAATCGACCCTATGGGACTAATTGAAGGGCTAAAGGCACATCAAAGCGGTGAAGACAAGCAAACTATAAAAGGTTTTCATGATGCTTTTTTTCATCGAGAACAACATTTCTTGCCCGATATCATCACCCAATTATGGGCAGAGCGAGATCAAGCCAAACAGCAAAACAATGCCGCCACTAGCCAAGCGATTAAAATTATTATGAATAGCTTTTATGGCATTCTTGGTAGTAATGGTTGTCGCTTTTTTGATGCGCGATTGGCCAGTTCCATTACAGAGCGAGGTCATGAGATTATTCAACGCAGCGGCCGGTGGATTGAAGAGCAAGGCTATCAGGTCATTTATGGCGATACCGACAGTGTTTTTGTGAGTTTACACACGGGTAAAAAAAGCGTGGCCGATACACTGTCAAAAAACGAGGCACAAGCGATAGGCCGTACCTTGCAAAATGGTTTGAATGCGTTCTGGCAAACATGCCTTGTCAACGAGCACAATATTGAAAGCCAATTGGAAATTGAATTTGAAAGCCATTATCAGAAGTTTCTAATGCCGACCATTCGAGGCAGTGAGCTTGGCAGCAAAAAACGCTATGCGGGCTTAACCCAAAACGACGAGCTGGTCTTTAAAGGTTTAGAGGCCGTACGCAGCGATTGGACAAGTCTGGCGAAAGAGGTACAAACTCAATTGTATTCACGCATCTTCCATGGCCAACCTTATAAGGATTACTTACAGTTGGTGGTGCATGAATTAACGTCAGGAAAACGAGATCGACAGCTGATTTACAAAAAGCGTATCCGTAAACCCCTCAACACTTATGTCAAGAATATTCCGCCTCAAATACAAGCTGCTAAACTGGCCAGTGAAATATATTCGCAAGCAAACCTAAATAGCCCCTATGAACATGGCGGCTGGATTGAATACATCATTACACAGCAAGGCCCCGTGGCCATAGAGTGTTTAGAGCAAGCGCCTTTTACCATTAACTACCAACACTACCTTGAAAAACAAATTGCACCGGTTGTAGATAGCATTCTGTATTTTTTAAATGAACGCTTTGCTGATTTAATTAATCCACAGCAAGACATATTTTCATGAATTATCCATTGATTATGGATCTTTAAGTTGAACACGTATGCAATCTTTAAACACACTCATTAAAACCATGCTTAGCGATGCACATGTAAGCCCGCAAGTATTGCCCCAATGCCCTGAAGTTTCACTGTATCTGGTGGACCCTGCCACTATGCAACGTGAATTTAGCCTAGATGAAATTCGCAGTATTTGGGAACACACCGCTTACTGGGCTTTTTGCTGGGCCAGCGGTCAAATTCTCGCACGACATATTTTGCAAAACCCGCAGCTGGTGAAAGGTAAAAAAGTATTGGATTTTGGTGCGGGCTCTGGCGTCGTGGCCATTGCAGCCATGAAAGCAGGCGCCAAAGAAGTGATTGCCTGTGACATTGATCAAGATGCGCTTATCAGCTGTCAAGAAAACGCAAAATTAAATCAGGTCACACTGAGCATCAGTGATGATTTGTTTGCCATACAAGACACCGACATTGACCTGCTGATCGCAGCAGATGTTCTTTATGATCGAGCTAACTTGAGTTTTCTTGATACGTTTTTTGACTTTGCACCACAGATACTACTGGCTGATTCCCGTATAAAAGATTTTCATCATGACCGATATACCCATATCGGAAAACATGAGTCCTTCACTGTTCCCGATTTGGATGAACTCGACGAGTTTCGTTATGTGAACTTGTACACCGGTGCACAATCATTACCATCTGGGCAATAACGGTGTGCAAGGCCGTAACAGCACGTCTAAACAAACTAAACATCGTTCTAAATAAAAGATGCCTATGCTCTGTCATGATACAGACGTGCTACAGTCTTCTCACTGAGTGCAAAACACGTTTTGTAATAGGTCATTAATTCTTCATCTGCATCGACTATGATAGATAAAAGCCTGACTAACCGTTACATAGGAAGATTATGTCTGACTTAGAGTCCATATTGGCATTTGCCAGCGACATCGCCAAGCAAGCCGGCAAGATGATTGTTGAAATGCGCGCCAATACCCAGTTAAACCATAGTTATAAAGATGGTATCGAACTGGTCACGAATAGTGATATTGCTGCAGACAGTCTCATCACCAACGCCATCCGCGACCAGTATCCAGCCCATCAAATATTGGCTGAAGAATCGAACCCAGACTTAAGTACGATTGAACACAATGAAACACCTGTCTGGGTGATCGACCCAATCGATGGCACAGTAAATTATGCGCACCATCATCATCAGGTGGCCATTAGCATTGCTTATGTTATCAAGGGTAAGATTCAGGTTGCCGTTGTCTATAACCCATTCTTATCTGAGTTATTCACGGCTATTCGGCAAAAAGGCGCGTGGTTAAATGACCAACCCATTCGCTGCAGTGCGACCACCGAACTCAATCGCGCCATCATAGCCACTGGGTTCCCCTATGATAAAACTGCGCAACTGGACCAGCTCATGTTGCGTCTGCATAAGATACTGGAGCAGTGTGCCGATGTTCGCCGCCTAGGCAGTGCCGCTTTGGATATTTGTTGGGTCGCACTCGGGAGATTAGACGCGTATTACGAAACCGTAAGCCCTTGGGATTGCGCCGCGGGTTGGCTCATCGCCAAAGAAGCCGGGGCGCGGTGCGGGTATTTTATTGCGCCAGAAAATCCGGTGACACACGAACTGCACAGCGAGCACTTACTAGTGGCCACCCCTGCTCTTTACGATTCATTAAAGCGCATCTTACAAGACGCTCAGCTTTAATTATTAGTCGTTTCTTGCGCTTCTAATCGCATTAGTTCAAGTGCTCTAAGGCGCCTGCGTTCATTGTCATCAAACGACTCAAGAGCAGCATTGATCTGCTGCTGCTTTTGCGCATCTGTTAGCGAATCATCCGCTAATATCGTGTTTTTGTTTTCTAAGAAACGGTCCGCTTGCTCAGCGAAGGCTTTGCGTTTGTTGTCGAGCTTTTGCAACCGCTGCGCTGCGGCTTGTCCAAACTCTTGACTGTTACGTTCAAAAATTTCACTTTCTGTGGCCCCTTCCTCACGCATTTTATTGGTCAGATCGAATACCTGACTGATGCGCTGTGTTTCATCACGCATACTGCGCACTTGGGCCGGTAAGTTTTGTTCTAAAGAAGCAATTTGTTCGGCTTTTTGTTTTGCGGTTAACTGCGAATTACTTTGTATTTCTAAACGATTCAACATGAAATCATCGTAAAGTTCATCAAACCCAAAAAATGCATCCACCGCCTCTTGGTTAAAGTACTCACGCCTTTTGTCGCGTAACTGCTCTAACTGATAACGCATTCGCTGAATGTCACTAATCTCGTATTCCTGCGGTGCTTGTAGGGATTGCTCTAATTCTGACAAGGCATATTTATATCCAATGTAATCTTCAAATAACTGCAATGCCTGTGAGCGCGCAGGCTCTTGAAGATTAAGTCGAATATCATCACGAATCATTGCCTGTACTTCTTCAAGGGAAAACTCCCCCATGGTGGATAAGAAATACTCAAAGCGATGTTTAATAGAGCCACTAAGCACTAGGTTGCCATTTTCATCGACCGGATATAAACCATCAATCACGGTGCCTTTTAACGAACTGGTTTGTAAAAAATCCGGCAATGTATTATTCACATCAGGACGATTGCCCTCGATTTGGTCTACAGCTGAATCTGCTTGGGATGAAACATCCCGTATAGCATCGGACTGGGTTATGGTGGCAGGTGGCTTGAACCACACAATTAAAGCCAGGATAAGACCCGCTAAAAAAACGAAATACTTAAGCATAAAGGTGACTTTTATTATTTTAATATGGGTTCTACGTTATCACACTATCCGGGGATTCTCTCAACAACAGGCATAAAAAAAGCGAAGCTAGGCTTCGCTTTTTTTATGCCTAAATCACTTATAGTCCAGCGTTTTTCAAGCGATTTGCATGATTACGATAAGTGGTGATCGGGTCTGTTTCAAATAAATGATGTAAGCCCAACACTTGGTTTACTTCATCTAAATGATTCATGCGGTAATCATCACGAATCACTTGGCCCAGGTGACTATCACAAGTGCCGACTAAGCCGTCGTTATTCTCAGAACCGAATGTAAGGGCCGTTAAACCTAATGCCGCATCTGATACATCTAACACGTTCGTCAGCGGGCTGCCGCCACTCCAAGAATAGTATCGAATACCATTGACCACGTAATCCCCTTCGCCACAGGCAGAAGTTGGAATACCTTGCGGATGCTGTTCATTAAAAGCAAGCGCGCCGGCTGTGCTTAAAGAGGTTAATGCACCCAATGCATCCGGTGTATAGCCGCCGCCACTTAGAAAATCTAACACAGACGAAAAGCCATTGACGATACCCAGCGCTAAACCTTCAAGCGCAGACCCTTCAGGAATTTGGCGTAAGAAGTCAGCGGTATTAGAGCCCTTATTCACACCTGCAACGGTGGTCACCGATGCTACTAGGTCAGGGCGAACACTGGCCACATAACGAATCGTTGGGCCGCCATGACTATGACCGATAAGGTTTACTTTTTTTGCACCACTGACGGCCAAAATATTTTCAATTTGATCAA
>JBNMQC010000122.1:0-7381 GCA_051277445.1 Bermanella sp.
CATGGCCTTTTTTTGTTTTTTCGCCTCTAAGCAGCCCAAATAGAGTGTGGCTTTAGGACAAACCCGCCATTTCACTCAACCACCATAAAAAAATCTAAGAACCAAACACACTATAACCAAAAGCTTTTAAAACCCAATATGTGAACCATTTGGCACTTTTTTTAGGCAAAAATGATTCTTTTATGTGGCCACTGACAATATCCGTGCACCAAGAAACATCCAATTACTGAAGCATCCTTCGCTTTTCACCCTGAATTTAGATGGCCAAAAATCGACCCGTATTCCTAAATTCATGCTCTAGGCTTAGAATCTATTTATCCCTATATAAATAGAATCATAAAGGACCGCATCCTATGGAACAGGACATTCTCGACAAACCATTTCTCCCCCTAGACCGCCTGAGGATTCTTAAGTACTTCAGTGTTTACAGCGCCATTATTACTGGCGTACTTATGGGGTTATTTTTTGCCGATATCGACCTCGATTTCTTAGGCGTGCTTAACCCTAAACTTTATCCTATGGTTTTATCATTTCATGCGGTTATGACCATCGTATTTATGGTGCTTGCCTTCAGTGTTGGCCAAGCCCATTACGACCACCTGATTGCCTTCTTTCTTATCGACATCACACTTGTGGCTGGCTTAATTTATTCCAGTGGCTCAGGCACCACCTTAAGCTACCTAATGATCATCAACATCGCCGTGGGTAACTCACTGGTCAGTGGACAAAAAGGCTTTTTGTTAAGCGCATGGGCCACCATATGCTTGGTGTTCATTGAATACCAATTTGAAGCCAGTGGTTTGGAGTCCAATTTTGTCAATGCTGGCACCTTAGGGTTTATCTTCTTCATCAGTGCCCTAATCATTCAAGCCTTGGTGAAGCGTTTGCATTTATCCGTGGATATTAACCGTGTGCAAGCCGATAGCTTATTAAGCATGGAGCAACTCACGAAACTGGTACTCAAACGACTCGATACCGGTGTAGTGGTGATCGATGACCACAATAATATTATTTTCCAAAATACCTCCGCTCAGCGTTTGCTGGGCTACCCAGGTCCCATCCGTGCGCTGCCTGATAAACTTCAGGCGAGCCTAGATGAATACCGTAAATTCCCTAAATATAAACCAGGCACCTTTAAAGCGGGTCCAACCACCGCAAAAGTGCAACCTATGTTTGCACCGCTTATGCCGGGTACCGACCGTGGCACGGTAATATTTATTGAAGACACCAATGTGGTTTACCAACAAGCCCAGCGTTTGAAACAAGTATCCCTAGGTAAGCTGGCCGCTGGCATTGTACGAGAGATTAAAGAGCCCATGAAAGGGATTTATCGCATTGCCAAAGACGTGTCCACAGAACAAGTGGCCGCTGGTAATAAAGACCGTCATTTACAAATTAAACAACACAGTCAACACATAGAACGCATCATCAATAACGTGCAAAACCTCAGTAACAGCAAAGCTACGGAATATGAAAAAGTCAGCTTGAATGATTGGATCGTCAAACTGGTTCGCCATCTCGAGCACTCCACCTTAAAAAATGTGCAGGTGCAGTTAAAAGTAAGCCGCACGGCGGTGAATGTCTGCATTGACCACACGCAAATTCAACAAGCCATTACCAATTTGCTTGAAAACGCCGCCTACTTTGCCAAACAAAAAAGTGCTGACTTTGGTCGAGTGACTATTCTTGTGGGCCACAATAAAGTGAGCAAGCAAGCCATCATTGAAATTCAAGATAACGGATATGGCGTCGGTCTGGATGACCTTGATCATATCTTCGAGCCATTTTACACCTCAGAAGCCAGCCAATCCGGTTTAGGCTTATACATAGCGAAACAATTTTGTGAAATGAACATGGCCCGCCTGGACTACGTGGCGGCGCAAGAAGGGGCTCGTTTTAGAATCACCTTTGCAACGGTTGAACAAGTCCAACGTCAACTTGAAAAACGGGAAGACTACGCCTTACGTGACAAAGCACAGCAAGCAATCGCCGTATAATATGCGCAGCTTAATCACGCCATTAATCACAGGTTATTGGTCAAGTCAGCGCTACCTAGCGAGGCAGGCGCAAACGCTCCCAGCCGATCAACACCGGCCTCGCCATTGCGAGGTCTTTGTGGCGTTTGACGACCCCTACAGTTACATCTTATTGCAGCAGCTTGCTCAATTTGTCCGTGATTTTGACTTAGATGTGGATATCCATCTGATCCATCATCGCCAACATGATATGTTTCCAGAAGAAGCCATGTGGTCAAAGTGGGCAATTGACGATGCCGCACAATTAGCCAGACTCTACCAATTATACCTGCCACCGTATTACCCCAAACAAAGTAACATTCGCATGGCTCAAGCATTTTGGGCGCAGTACCCACCCAAAAATGTGTGCGAAGCACTGGCGCGCTTCGAGCAAGTTTGGCTGGATAAAAGTATTCCCATTTCCAATCATTCCGCCCAAGCCATGCTGCGCAGCAATGAAAAACACCTGTATAAACTGGGCCACTACCTTGCGGCAACGGTTTACTTTGCCGGACAATGGTATTGGGGGCTGGATCGCTTAGAGCACTTAGAAAAGCGCTTGTTAGAACAAGGCTTCAATCACGCCCCCTACCCGCAAGCCAAGTACGCCCGTACTTGGGAGGATTTTTGCACCCAATCAGCAAATACCCTACGTGATAAAAACACCCCCATTGAGCTGTTTTTTTCCATGCGCAGCCCATATAGCCACCTAGCATTGAACCGCTGTCATCGCTTAGCACAGCACTATGGCGTACCACTTAAGATTAAACCGGTTTTGCCCATGCTGATGCGCGACCTTAAAGTGCCGAAAAATAAAACCCGCTATATCTATTTCGATGCATTGCGTGAAGGGCAAAAGCTCGGCATTCCCTATAGTAAAGTTGCCGACCCTTTAGGCCGAGGCGTCGAAAATACCTATGCCCTATGGCACTGGGCCGACCAACAAGGGAAAGGCAACGCCTTTTTATTGGCCATCTCACACCTGGTCAATGCCAAAGGCGTAAGCGCCAATTATCACCCTGGATTGAAGCAAGCCTGTCAGCAAGCGGGACTCAAATGGGGACAAGCCAAACAAGCCCTCACCTCACAAGCCTGGCGCAGTGTGGTCGATGAGAACCTAGTATCTTTATATAAATTGGGGCTCTGGGGCGTGCCCAGTATGTGCTACAAAGACACCCAAGTATGGGGGCAAGACCGCATCTGGTGCATTGAATCGGCCATGCTAGCCCCATATCAAGACGCACGTCGACTCGGGCAGTCAGACATTTAGTCGCTGATATTTTTTATGCATCGATTAATTGGTTTTTGATGGTTCAAAGAACATTTAAAAAAACCTTTTAATTCAAGCACTTGAAAACACATATACAAACGGTTGAGCACAGGCCTTGTAACGGATGTATAAGGCAGCGCAACCCATCACATTTTCATCGACTAAAATAAGGCATAGTCACCGCTTGGCTATGCCTTGGCTCTCATTTTCAAAAGGATTTCTGCATGTTCGTATCAAACCTTATTCCCGGCGAGCCCGTCCTAAGCTGGTTACTGGTCATTATTGCCGCCAACCTTATTCTGTATTTTATTCGCCATAGCGCCCATCAATTGTTAGATAGCCTGACGTTACTGGTGGTACAAAACTTAAAAATGCTCAGCCATGCCCTTGTGAAAACCGCACGCCAAATGAGCAAACGTAATCGTGAAGTGTTACTTGAACACGGCAAACAACAAGCCGAGCGTGAATTGGAGCGGCAGTTTATTCGTCTTGGCAACTTGGTGGAAAAAGACCTAGCCCGTTATCCCACGATTCAGCGCAATATCGAACAAAATATCTCCCACATGGAAGACAAGCTATCTCAAACATCTGAGGTACCGGCCCCCTTGCCTGAGTGGACCGAGGCGGTGGAATCCATTACTCGTCTAAAAGACACCACCAAAAATGACGCGGTCGTCGGTAAATTACTGCAAGCCATTTATGAAGCCTTCCACAAACAACAAGGGGAAGTTCTAGGCACGTATCGTAAAGACATCGAAAAACGCCACGGCTTATTAAAAGCGGCCATGGGCCATTGGCGTCATCTGCTCCAAAAGATTGAACACCTTCACGAGCAATGGCAAAACCTGAACGAACAAAGCAAAAAAGTCGACCTTCAAGTAGACCGTTTTGAAAACATGGTGAAAGGCACCGATAAAGCCGAGCGCTTATTAAAAGCCAGTAACACCACTCAGTTTGTTATTTCTGTCATCGTCATGGCCATCGCTGGGTTCGGTGCCTTTGTAAACTACAACCTAATAGCCCTGCCCATGTCTGAACTTATGCCTGCAACCAGTCAGGTAGCGGGCT
Source organism: Bermanella sp. (assembly GCA_051277445.1). Classification (GTDB taxonomy): domain Bacteria; phylum Pseudomonadota; class Gammaproteobacteria; order Pseudomonadales; family Oceanobacteraceae; genus Bermanella. Next base: position 4,354 of record JBNMQC010000122.1, read on the forward strand.
ACAACGTGGCCGACATCGGTGCTGCCGTCATCATCATGCTTGAGCTAACCGTGGGATTGTTTTTTATTGAAGCCATCGGCATCACCCGATTATTCCCTGTCATTCATTTTATGGAAGATAAAAAACGCATTATTTTCGCCTGGATCTGCATCATCTTTTTATTAGCGCTGTGCAGTGTTGAAGCTGGCCTTGCTTACATGCGTGAAGCCATGGTAGCCGACAAAGCACTCTTAACCAGCTTTTTAGTAGGTGGTGAAGAAGCCGTTAGCGCATCCGCCAGCGCTGAGCACAGTAATATCCCCATGATTGGTCAAATGGTATTAGGTTTTGTATTGCCACTCATTTTAATGTTTGTGGCCATTCCGTTTGAATCCTTTATTCACACAGGTCGCCACGTCTTAGGCAATATGGTGGTGCATCTTTGTATTTTAGCCAGCACCCTTGCCCGTAGCTTCTCCATCTTCATGAAACAGTTTAATAACAGCTTAAAGCACGTTTACGATATTTTATGCTTCGCCCCGTTATGGGTAGAACACATGATAGAAAGTAAGCCGGCCTCTACCAAAAAGGTACAAGCGGAATTGGATCGCCAAGCGCTACTGGAATCTGACAGCAGCAAGCCGAAAAAACTGAAAAAAGACGCCACCCCTGAGATTCAAAAAGAAGCCTAATTATGATTAAAACCATCAAAATAATTGCATTACTGGGCGCCGTTCTTATTCTCGGTGCCTGTACCCAACAAAAACCCACCACGGGCTTGTACTTATTGCTCGACACCTCGGGCACGTACACCAAAGAACTGAAAAAAGCACAGCAAATCATTCACTATTATTTAGCGCAATTGGAACCCGGTGACAGTTTTGCCGTGGCACGTATTGATAGCGGCAGTTTTTCCGAAACCGACATCATCGCGAAAGTGACATTTGATCATCGCCCGAGCCGCGCTAACGAGCAAAAACGCGTATTCAGCGCCACCATTTCAAAATTCATCGAAACCGTTCAAAGCAGCGCCTATACCGACATCAGCGGTGGTCTATTGCTCGCGAAAGAATATCTAAATGAAATCAACCCAAATAAAAAATACATCATGGTCTTTTCAGACATGCAAGAAGAGTTGCCTAAAGGTTACAAACGGGATTTTGAATTGAATCTGCCCGGCTTTGAAGTGATCGCACTCAACGTAACCAAGTTACGCAGCGACAACCAAGATCCAACCCAATATATGCAGCGCCTAAAAAACTGGCAGCAGCGTATTGAGCAAAGCGGTGGCACCTGGCGCATGATAAACGACCTAGAACGTGAAGAATCCCTGGCTCTATAAGCACCTCATCGCGACCAAAAGCCTTATGCACTTGGCCGCGATTACGCTAAGATGTTTCTTATTTGCATAAGCTGTTTTCATGAAAATACTGGTTATTGAAGATAACATCGAAATTGCACAAAACATCTGTGACTATCTGCAATTGCAAAACCATATCGTCGATTGCACGCAAAATGGTTTACACGCCCTATCCATGCTGCAAGAGCAAACCTTTGATGCGATTATTTTAGACATCATGCTACCCGGCATGGATGGTCTAGTACTGTGCCAAACTTTACGTCATAAACTGCATATCAACACCCCTGTGATCATGCTCACCGCACGGGATAGCCTGAATGATAAACTCACCGGATTTGAAGTGGGCGCAGATGATTATCTCGTAAAACCCTTTGCCTTAGCCGAACTGGCGGTACGCCTGCAAGCGCTGCAAAGACGTTTTGTTAGCCAGCACAACAGCATACTGAAAGTTGCCGATCTCAGCTTCAACCTTGATACACTAGAAGTCACTCGCCAGCAGCACACAATTAAGCTCAACCCATCCTGCCTAAAATTGCTGACAGTACTGATGCAGCAGTCCCCGAATGTGGTGAAGAAAAGCACGCTTGAACAAGCGCTCTGGCAGGACGACTTACCCGATAACAATATACTTAAAATTCACATGCACACCCTACGCAGCCAAATTGATAAGCCCTTTGATGAAACACTTATTGAAACCATTCACGGGGTCGGCTATCGAATCGGGGCACCTAAACATGATTAAACTGTCATTAGCACAGCGAATTCGTTATTCGTTAATTTTAGTGAGTACATTATCGGCGCTATTGTTCAGTATTATTGCCCAGTTATTCATTGAAAGTTTTGAAGACAACACGTTAAAAGCCCATCTACGCAATGACCTGCAGCACTACATCCAACAATATAAAAATCATAATGACGACGTCGCCCTGCACACACCAGATGCGTACTTTTTAAAGTTTTCCATTAACGATCTAACACGTATTGATGAAGAGCTGCGAAACTTAAATGAAGGCGAACATGAAATAGTACGCCCCTATGGCGAAGACATGGTATTTGTAAAAGACATTAACCAAAAGCGGTACATACTGATGAGTAAGCAGGAAAGCTTTGAGCAATTTGAAAGCATTTCAAGCATAACATTAATGATTGCTACCGCCTCCGTTTTACTCTTATCACTCATCGTTTCATTCTTATTAGGTAAACGCATTCTAAAACCAATCACTCAGCTTACCCAAACATTAAAAGAAAAGAATGAAAACCAGTTTGATCACCAAGCTCTAAATATTATCGATCAGCATGACGAAGTGGGCTTTCTAGTACACAGCTTCAACCAGTATCTCAATAAAATCACTCAACTACTTCAACGGGAGCAACTGTTCACCAGTGATATCAGCCACGAACTGCGCACGCCTCTTATGATCATTAAAAGCTCCGTTGAGTTACTTCATAGCCAGCCAGACCCAAGTAAGCAAAGTGAGTTATTAATAAAAATTGATTCATCTGTTAATGAAATCCAAGAGTTGATTGATACCTTTTTGTCGTTAGCCCGAGAGAAGAATCAACACCAATCCAATGTCATCACACAAAGAGCCGACCGTATTTTATTAAAACGCTTGGAGTACTGGCAGGCCTATGCGAACAATCAAGGAATCGCCATACACTCTCATATTGATGACCCTATCCAAGCCG
>JBNMQC010000123.1:0-7229 GCA_051277445.1 Bermanella sp.
GACGAACCTAAACTTATCTCGGGCAATTCCAATCTTACATTAGCAAGATCAGTGGCAAGGCGTATGTCGCTGCATCGTGGTGTAAACCTAGAATTGGTAGATGCACGAGTAGAACAGTTTAACGATGGTGAAATATTTGTTGAGGTTTATGAAAATGTACGTGGGGAAGACATGTTCATAATCCAACCAACTTCTCGTCCAGCCAATGACGCCTTAATGGAACTCTTAGTTATTGCGGACGCTCTAAAGCGATCTTCTGCTAGCCGAATTACGGCTGTGATCCCGTATTTTGGTTATGCGCGGCAAGACCGCCGCAGCAAGGCACGAACGCCAATTACTGCAAAACTAGTTGCAAATATGCTTGAAAAAGCAGGGATCGAGAGGATCCTTACCCTTGATCTACACGCAACCCAGATCCAGGGTTTTTTCGATATTCCTGTAGATAATCTATATGCATCACCCGTGTATGCCCTCGACGTCAAACATAATTTTAAAGATCAGATAGACAATCTCACAGTAGTGTCACCCGACATAGGAGGTGTAGCCCGAGCTCGCGACTTGGCACAGCGTGTTGGGGCACCGTTATCAATAGTCGACAAACGCCGTGAGAAACCTGGTGAGATTGCGGAGATGACGGTTATTGGCAATGTTGAAGGCCGGACCTGTTTGATAGTTGACGATATTATAGATACAGCGGGTACACTGTGCAAAGCAGCAGATGTACTGCTGCAAAATGGGGCCAAAGAGGTGCACTCGTACATAACCCACGGGGTATTGTCAGGCCCTGCCGTCGAACGGATTAGTAAATCGTCTATGAAAAATTTGGTAATAACAGACACAATAGAAGCTACAGATGCAGTTAAAAATGCGCCCAACATACGTATCGTACCAACGGCGCCAATATTTGCACAAGCGATACTAAATACTTGGAACGGCACTTCTGTTTCATCTCTTTTTTCGACGAAAACACTTTCGGCAATTTATGAAGGAATTTATGATTGCGAGTAAAAGGTTACAGTTTTAGGCTAGTTTGGATATTTAGACCACACTTAAACCCAGAGTTCCAGCCAAGGCTAAAGCGTCAGCATATGTTTTGTTAACTGAATCTTTTGTGGTTTCATCAGATAAGTCTAGAAGCGCTTTAACGTCTCCAACCAAACTATCCATGTCTTCCTGTGTGAAACTTGACTTATTAGTCGCCCGAGCAGCGAGCACTGTTACGCCATCAGGCTTAACTTCTGCAAAACCGCCCGTGACAACATATTCCGTTGTCCCATCCACCCCACTAACCGACAGGATACCGGGGCGAAGTGTAGTCAGAATAGGAGCGTGATTAGGCATAGCCGTCATATCTCCCTCTGAACCTGGAAGTTGAACCTCTTTCGCCATAAATGAAGCTATGCTCTTTTCTGGACTTACAAGGTCAAAGTTCATTTCATCTGCCATCAGGCTGCTTCCGCTTCCATACGCTCTGCTTTCGCGATAACGTCTTCAATGTCACCAACCATGTAGAATGCGCCTTCTGGTAGGTGATCATACTCACCAGCAACTACGGCCTTAAAGGACGCTATTGTTTTTTCTAATGGCACCTGTACTCCGTCGGAACCTGTAAACACCTTGGCTACGTCGAAAGGTTGCGATAAAAAGCGTTCCAACTTGCGTGCCCGTGCCACAGCTACTTTATCATCTTCAGACAGTTCATCCATACCAAGAATTGCTATGATATCTTGCAATGATTTATACCGCTGGAGTACTTGTTGCACGTCAGTTGCCACCTTGTAATGTTCATCGCCAATGATCAGCGGATCAAGAAGTCTTGACGTCGATCCAAGCGGATCGACCGCAGGATAAATACCTTTTTCAGATATAGAACGATCCAATACAGTAGTAGCATCGAGGTGCGCAAATGAGGTCGCTGGTGCAGGGTCAGTCAAGTCATCAGCCGGCACATAAACTGCTTGCACAGATGTAATAGATCCAGATTTCGTCGATGTAATTCGCTCTTGCATGGTCCCCATGTCAGTAGCCAATGTTGGCTGATATCCAACAGCAGAAGGGATGCGGCCCAAGAGGGCCGAAACTTCTGAACCTGCTTGTGTAAAGCGAAAAATATTATCAACAAAGAACAACACGTCAGAACCTGTATCGTCGCGAAATTGTTCGGCAAGTGTCAAACCTGTTAACGCTATTCTCATACGGGCACCTGGAGGCTCATTCATTTGACCGTACACCAAGGAAATTTTAGATTTTTCCAAATCATCCGGAACTATTACGCCACCTTCAATCATTTCATGGTAAAGGTCGTTACCCTCACGTGTGCGTTCACCGACACCCGCAAAAACAGAGACGCCTGAGTGTACTTTTGCAATGTTGTTAATCAATTCCATAATCAAAACCGTCTTACCAACTCCAGCGCCGCCAAATAGTCCAATCTTACCACCTTTAGTGTAGGGTGCGAGCAGATCTATGACCTTAATACCTGTGACTAAGATTTCTGATTCTGTCGATTGTTCAGAAAACGCAGGGGCATCTTGATGGATACCACGACGCTCGGTTTTACCCAGAGGCTTACCTTCGTCAACCGGCTCACCCACCACATTTAGAATACGACCTAAAGTTGCCTTACCAACTGGTACTGTTATTGGCCCCCCAGTGTCCGCTACTGCCTGGCCTCGAACTAGACCTTCAGTGGCGTCCATTGCAATAGTTCTAACAGTGCTTTCACCCAGATGTTGCGCAACTTCCAATACCAGCTTTTTACCATTATTTTCGGTAGTTAAAGAGTTCAAGATTTGTGGTAGATCACCATCAAATTGAACGTCAACAACAGCGCCGATCACTTGTGTGATTTTACCTTTTGCATTCGCCATGTTGTCTCTCCAAATTTTTAGAGCGCTTCTGCGCCTGAAATAATTTCAATAAGTTCATTCGTGATCTTCGCCTGGCGGGATCTGTTATATTGTATAGTTAGTTTATCAATCATTTCACCAGCGTTTCGTGTCGCATTATCCATTGCAGACATCCGAGCACCTTGTTCAGATGCTGCGTTCTCTAGCAAGGCAGTAAAAATTTGAGTTGCAACAGAACGCGGTAGTAAGTCAGCTAGAATGCCTTCTTCACTAGGCTCGTAATCATAGACCTCACCCACATCCACAGCACTATCAAATTTTGCAGGAATAACTTGTAACTCAGTCGGTACTTGGTTGATGATGCTACCAAACTCTGAAAAGTATATCTTCGCGACATCGAATTCGTCATCATTAAATCTACTAAGCACATTTTTAGCGATCTTTTCGGCATGGTCATAACCAACACGCTTCACGTCTGATAGATCTACGTGGTCCAGCAAAGCATCACCAAATTCACGTTTTAAGGATTCTCTACCTTTTTTGCCGACAGTCAGTATTTTCACTTTTTTACCTTCTGTTAGCAGTTTGGTGGCAGCGACACGCGCCAACTTTACAATGTTAGAGTTAAACCCACCACACAAACCCCGTTCTGCCGTCATGACTACCAATAATTGGACTTGGTCAGAGCCAGTCCCAGTTAAAAGTCTAGGACCGCCCTCCGACGTACCAACGGATGAGGCCAAACCAGCCATAACTGAATTAAACCTTTCCGCATATGGCCGACCAGCCTGCGCCGCATCTTGGGCACGGCGTAATTTAGCCGAGGCCACCATTTGCATCGCTTTTGTGATCTTACGGGTCGACTTGACCGACGCGATCCTACTTTTTAAATCACTTAGATTAGGCATATGCCGGCGTCCTTATGCAAAATCTGAAGCAAAATCATCGAGGGCCGCTTTGATTTTATCTTCAGCATCCCCCTTAATTTTTGGATCATCATTTGTAATCATCGCCAACACATCGCTCGCCTTACCGCGAAGGTGAGCTAACAAACTAGCTTCAAAGCGACTGACATCTGCTACGGCAATTTTATCTAAATAACCTTTAGTACCAGCATAAATCACACAAACAATTTCTGCATTCGACATGGGAGAATACTGCGGTTGTTTCATCAACTCTGTCAGCCGCGCACCACGCGCCAATAAGCGCTGTGTCGCTGCGTCCAGGTCTGAACCAAACTGTGCAAAAGCAGCCATCTCACGATATTGCGCTAATTCTAATTTAACAGGACCTGCCACAGATTTCATAGAGTTTGTTTGAGCTGACGATCCAACTCTTGAGACTGATAGACCCGTATTCACTGCCGGACGAATGCCTTGGTAGAACAATTCAGTTTCTAAAAAGATTTGGCCATCAGTTATAGAAATTACGTTAGTAGGAATAAACGCCGACACATCTCCACCTTGGGTTTCTATTATGGGCAGGGCAGTCAAGGAACCAGACCCATTATCTTCGTTCAATTTAGAAGAGCGTTCCAACAGTCGGGAGTGAAGATAAAACACATCACCTGGATATGCCTCACGACCAGGCGGACGACGCAAAAGTAACGACATCTGGCGATATGAAACAGCTTGTTTTGATAGATCATCATAAATGATCAAAGCATGCTTACCATTATCTCTGAAATATTCGGCCATAGAAGTTGCAGCATAGGGCGCCAAAAATTGCATTGGTGCAGGATCCGACGCTGTCGCTGCTACTATAATTGAATAATCAATCGCTCCAGATTCTTCCAGCTTTTTTACAAGCTGAGCAACTGTAGAACGTTTTTGTCCAATAGCCACATAGACGCAGTATAATTTTCCAGTATCGTCGGTTGCTGCGTCATTGTACGACTTCTGATTTAGTATCGTGTCCAAAGCTACAGCCGTCTTCCCAGTCTGGCGGTCACCAATAATCAACTCTCGCTGGCCGCGGCCAATTGGGATCATCGCATCAACTGATTTTAAACCTGTAGCCATCGGTTCATGAACTGATTTACGAGGAATAATCCCTGGAGCTTTTACGTCAGCTTGGCTCCGCATCTTTGTTTTAATTGGGCCTTTTCCGTCTAAAGGGTTCCCAAGGCCATCAACAACCCGTCCTAACAATTCTGGCCCGACAGGTACGTCAACGATTGAGTTAGTCCTCTTGACTATATCGCCTTCTTTAATGTCACGGTCTGTACCAAAGATAACAACACCAACGTTATCGGCCTCTAAGTTCAAAGCCATTCCTTGAATACCACCAGGGAACTCGACCATTTCTCCAGCCTGGACATTGTCCAACCCATACACTCGCGCGATCCCGTCTCCAACAGAAAGCACTCGCCCTACCTCAGAAACCTCCGCTTCTTTGCCAAAATTTTTGATTTGTTCTTTTAATATCGCAGAAATTTCTGCAGCTTCGATCGCCATTTATCCGACCTCTTTCATTTTGTTCTGAAGTGCATTGAGTTTGGCCCTAATCGATGTATCGATCATTTTTGAGCCTACCTTAACTACTAGACCACCAATAAGGCTTTCATCGACAGTCGCCTTTAATTCCACATCCATACTCATTTGTGCCTTTAAGGTCTTGGCCAAGGTTGCAGCCTGTACCTTGCTCAACGCTTTAGCAGAGATAACCTCTGCAGTTACTTGACCTTTTTCTTCGGAAATCCGAGTTCTTAACGCAGCCAGCAAATTTGGCATTACAAACAGACGGCGTTTTTTTGCCATTAGAGCTAGAGTATTTACCATAGTAGGCTGAAGCTTCATTGACCGAGCTACCACTTCAATTGCCTGACCAACCTCACCACGGGTGTAAAGCGGCGACGTCACCAATGAACGTAAGTCCGAACTCAAGGTTAAAGCTTCGTCAAGATCATCCACATCTTTTTCTAACTGCTTCAATTTCTTTTCTTCTTTCGCAAGCTCAAACACCGCTGTTGCATAGCGGCTCGCAATTCCGGAAGAGATTGACGCTGGTTCAGACAAGAGCAACCCTCTACTTAAGTACCAATCCGAACGGAATGTTCGGTCTGGGAATTCAAACGCGCAACACCAAGACGCGCTATCAATTTCGGCTGGGGTGTAGCAGAGGGTTTACTGTCCTGCAATGCCCATGAGTCTCAATTTTCATTTCATAATCAAAGAAAAAAAGGGCCTCAAACGAGGTGCGACGGTTTGTGTCTAACTAAGTCCTTTCAAAATACCCGAATCTTTCAGAATTTGGGTTGCCAGGCTTGGGTCAAATTGGTTCGGTCACTTTTATACCCTCCAGCATGCCCAAAGGTCGTGAAATAATTTGACCCAAGCCAGGCCTACGAGGCCGGGGAACCTGTTTGCTAACCTCAAGAATTAATACACCCCCACCCCACCAGGTCGGAATATATTGACCAATGTTCTCGATTGGTTGTGCCACCCGTCGCCAAAAGCGATTATCCCAAGGTGGCTGGTATAACGCTGTAACATGGTGCGTTGGCAAAAAACCGTGCGATTTAAGTCCGGATTCTAGTTGACCCGCTGTGTAGGGACGGGCAAAAGAAAACGGTGTCCCATCACGCCGAGCCCACAAACTCGCACGATTAGGCACTATGAAGATTGCTCTGCCGGCTGGTTCTAATACTCGATAACATTCCTCCAGCACTGCAGCCGAATGCTCTGACGTGTCTAACCCATGTAAAATAAGTAACTTGTCGATGGATCCAGTTTCTACAGGCCATCGAGTTTCTTCACAAAGTACCGATTGATTGGGAGAACCACTGGGCCAGTGCATTGCACCCTGGCGGGCAGGCATCAACGCCGCAACACGACGCGCATCTTTAAGAAATGGCCTCAATATCGGCACGGCAAAGCCGTAGCCAACAACCGTCTGTCCTTTAGCACTCGGCCATAACCGAACAACTTGATCACTCAACGCACGCTGAACAGACCGACCAAGTGCCGAAGCATAATAAAATTCCCTTAAGTCGCGCACATCAATATGCATTGCAGATAAGCTTTCTTGGATTACAATAATAACAAAACTAATAAATAGAAAAGAAACCACGATGGCAAATATGTCTATTAAAATTCATACTATACCGTGTTTATCTGATAACTACGCTTTTTTAATCCATAACTGCGATACTGGTACCGCATCCATAATTGATGTGCCCGAAGCAAAGCCTATCATAAAAAAAATTATTGAATTAGACATTGCTGTCACTGAAATTTTCTTAACGCACCACCATCAGGATCACATTGATGGGCTACCTGACTTACAGGACTGGCTAGCCGTGCAACGAAATGGGGCAACCTGCAGAGTCATTGGAGCAAAAGCTGATGCGCACAGATTGCCAAAACTAGATTACGCTGT
>JBNMQC010000124.1:0-7212 GCA_051277445.1 Bermanella sp.
TCCAACGGCAGGCGTTTGTGCATGTCCCTTGGTTAGGGTCGCGTTTATTGATATAGCCACTTAAAAGACAACGCCCAGAGTAAGCAATACACAAGGCGCCATGCACGAATACCTCAAGCTCCATGTCTGGCACTTGCATGCGAATTTCTTCGATCTCGTCCAGCGACAGTTCTCTCGATAAAATCACCCGCTCAATGCCTTGGGTTTGCCAGAACTTTACAGCGGCAAAATTCACAGTATTGGCTTGGACACTTAAATGGATGGGAATATGGGGCCATTTCTCCTTCACCATCATGATTAACCCAGGGTCTGACATGATCAGAGCATCTGGTCCCATGGCAACCACAGGCTCAATGTCACGAATGTAGCTATGCACTTTTTTGTTATGTGGTGCTATGTTGCTGGCTACATAGAACTTCTTGCCTTGCAGGTGAGCCTCTTGAATGCCTGTATTTAGCTGCTCTAGGCCAAAGTCATTATTACGTACCCTTAAGCTATACCTTGGTTGGCCTGCGTAGACTGCGTCTGCACCATAGGCAAATGCGTAGCGCATGTTTTTCAGGGTGCCCGCTGGGCTGAGGAGTTCCGTTTTCATATTTGGTCTGCCAATTTAAATGGCGGCATTATGCCCATACTATTCTTAAGGGTTTTGATTGGCGTCAATGAGTGGGCAAAAGTAGGGGGGATTGCTTATCCTAGTAATGGGCTTGGTTATTGTTTAAAATGGCGCAATATTTAGTACACCAGATGAGAGCCTATGTATGTCTGAGATAATTGATCAAATCAAAGAACAGATCGAAAGCAATGATGTCCTTATTTATATGAAGGGCAACCCAAACCAGCCACAGTGCGGATTTTCTGCACGTACAGTATCAGCATTGATGGAATGCGGTAAGCGCTTTGCTTACGTTGACGTTCTGTCTAACCCAGATGTACGCGCGAATCTACCTGCGTATGCAAATTGGCCAACTTTCCCGCAATTATGGGTGAAGGGCGAGTTAGTGGGCGGTTGTGACATCGTGACAGAAATGGCAGAAAGCGGTGAGTTGAAAAAACTGATCGACGCAGCGGTTCCTGACGAAGCGTAATAAAGCGCTGTTTAAAAAACCGCCTCAGGGCGGTTTTTTTATGCCTGGATATTTCTCGTATAGGAAACAAGCGAGCAAATACAAGGCTTATAGCTCATTGTCATATTACTGTAACAATTAAAAGATAGCCTGCCAGCAATTAATAATGAGTAGGCCTTGCATGTTTATCAAACCCTCTTTTCTCGTTTTTCTAGCCAGCTTCCTCTTTTTTGCTTGCGCCCAAGCGTCTGTTTCTAATCAGCAAGAATTACGTTGGTCTGAGGCCATGACCGCGATTGACGCTCCGGTTACCTCTTTTGATGGCTTTCAAAGCAATGACTCGCAAGTAACGTTATTCACGATTCATGGCTCCAATACCGTAGGTGAAAGCTTAGCCCCAAATATGCTAATGGCTTATCTAAAAGCCAAAGGCGCTCAGAATGTCCGTATGCAATCTTCCGGCATCGCCAATGAAAGCCTGGTAAAAGGTGATTTACCAGCCTTAGGTAAAACCGTACAGGTGGCCATTGCTGCACACGGCTCGAGCACGGGTTTTAAGAGTTTAATGAACGGTGATGCGGATGTATGGGCGTCATCACGACGAGCCAAAGAGAAAGAAGTGCAAGCGGCCATCGAGGTGTCCAATTTATTAGAGCCAGAGTCTGAGCATGTACTAGGGATTGACGGACTGGCCATTGTGGTGAACCCAGCCAACTCCATTTCTAGCTTAAGCAAAGAACAACTTGGCTTAATTTACTCTGGGCAAGTAAACAACTGGTCTGAAATTGGTGGGCCTAATCAGGCGATTACGCTGTTTGCACGTGATGAAAACTCAGGTACTTGGGATAGCTTTAAAAACATGGTGCTTGGTAAACGTTTTCAATTAAGTGAACAGGCCAATCGTTTTGAGTCCAGCGAAAACCTTGTCGCTAATGTTATGCAAAATAAAGGCGGTATTGGCTTCATTGGTATGGCGTTCGTTGGTAAGAGTAAGTTACTGGCCATTAGTGATGGGCCTACTCAAGCATTTAAACCCTCTCAACTGACGGTTGCCACGGAGGATTATGCTCTGTCACGTCGTTTATTCTTCTATACCCATAGTGAGTCTAAAAACGATTATGTGAAGGAATTCATTCGCTTTTCTCAAAGCATACAGGGGCAAAAAGTGGTGCGTGAAGAAGGCTTTATTTCTCAAAATGTAGAGTCAATGGATGTGGGGCTGGCTGAGAATTTACCCGACGACTATTTGAATATGGTGAAGGACGCGAAGCGCTTAAGCATCAATTTCCGCTTTCAAGAAGGCAGCGCAAAGCTGGATAATAAAGCGCTTAAAGATATTCAGCGTTTAGCATACTTTATTCAAGAGCAGGGGGCAGACGCACAACTGCTGCTCATTGGTTTTGGCGACAAACGAAAAAATGAACACCGCTCTAAGCTATTGTCAAAGCTAAGAGCCATGGCGGTTAGACGTGAATTAGCGCGTTTAGGCATCTACCCTCAAGAGACCACAGGTTATGGCGACTTTAACCCTGTGGCTTCATTTGAGGGAGCATCTCGAGTGAAGAATCGACGCGTAGAAGTGTGGCTGCGTTAGTTTTTGTCTATGGTGGGTAATCGCCAGATATAGATGCTCACACAGGCCCCAATGAAAAAGAGTGCTAACTTCCCCCAAATGTTAGGCACCACAAGCCAAGCGGAGGTACCGATAGTCAGCCAGATGGTTGCAATGGTGTACAGCTTGGCTTTTTTCGGTAAACCTTCCCCATTCAGATAATGCAGTACGTACTTGCCCAGTTTCGGGTGATTGACCAGCCAAGCGTAAAACCGAGGGCTGGAGCGCACAAAGCAAGCAGCGGCCAAAAGTAAGAAGGGGGTTGTAGGCAAAAGTGGCAAAAATATGCCTAAAACCCCCAGTATCACGCTCACCCAGCCAATCAGTATTAAACCCCAGGTAACAAGGCCATGCTTAGGTTGTGGGGGATTGTGCATATTGTTCTCTACTGCGCTGGATAAATCGATGTATTTGTGGCAAAAACTTATCACTACTATGAGCAAAACACCAATAGAGCATCTATTCTTTAGCTAATAACGACTTTGAGGGAATATTATGAGTAATGTTAATGTCGAGAAAAGTGGTGCCAATATACAGATCTCGATAACCGGTCGTTTCGATTTCAATTTGCTCCAAGAATTTCGAGATGCGTATTCGAATGAGACAGACAAAGACTGCCATTATGCGATTGATCTATCGAAAACCGATTATATCGATAGCTCCGCTCTGGGTATGCTGCTGAATATGAAAAATCATCTCGGTGCCGAAGATCGTCAAATAGAGATTAAAAACTGCCAGCCTAATCTTATTAAAATTTTTAGCATTGCCCATTTCGACAAGAAATTTAAATTTATCTAATCATGCGCATTCTCATAGTTGATGATCAGGCAACCAATAGAGCTATATTAGTATGGCTACTTGAAGATGATGGTCATGAAGTAATAGAAGCAAAGGATGGCCTAGAGGCGGTTAATCTATTCCAAGAACATGAAATTGACATCGTGTTGATGGACGTGATGATGCCCGTTATGGACGGACTAGAGGCAGCCAGAAAGATAAAAGCCCTATGCATTGATGGCAATCATGTTCCTATTATCTTTTTAACGGCCCTAGAAGATGATAAAGCACTGAGTGAATGCTTAGAGTCGGGCGGCGACGATTTCCTTTCGAAACCCTACAATGAGGCCGTGTTGAAGGCCAAGATCATTGCCCACCTTCGCATACGAGAATTAACCCAACAAATCGCTGAGAGCAACAAGCAGCTGACGCTGTATAACAATCGCTGGCAGCGTGAAAAAAATATCGTTTCTCATATTTTTAATCGAGCGTTAGAGCATAATCTTAGTGATTGCGACAATTTACGCAGCCACATTGCACCAGCCTCTTCATTTAATGGCGATATTCTACTTTCTGCGCCTAGCCCAAGTGGTGGCTTGTATGTGTTTTTAGGTGACTTTACTGGGCACGGTTTAGGGGCCTCGATCGGCACATTGCCCATAGCGAATAGCTTTGATCAGTTGGCTAACCGTCATTTAAGCGTTGGTGAAATTGCTTATGAATTTAATCGAATGCTGTTGACTATGTTGCCGGATTACATGTTTTGTTGTGCTACCTTGCTTGAAATGAACCCAGAAGGGAACTGTGTGCAGTTGTGGACGGGTGGCTTGCCAGACGGTTACATCATCAATGCCGATGGTTCCATTAAAGAGCCTTTGGTGTCACAAAATATTCCACTGGGCATTGAGAAAAGTGAGCAGTTTAATAAAGGCTTTCAAGTTAAATCGTTGGCTGAAGGTGAGAAAATCATTTTATTTACAGATGGTATTGTCGAAGCGGAAAACCACAGTGGTGAGTTTTTCACTGAGCAAGGGCTGCTTGATGTATTTACCAAAGGTAATACCGACCCCTTTAGTGGCGTATTAGAAAAACTCAATGATTTTACTCAAGGGGCAGAGCAAAACGATGACATTACCCTGGTCGAAGTCAGTTCCGGTGTAGTTAAAATTAAAGACACACAAGCCCCGTCACAAGACCACTATCAAGGTGTGAACTGGAATATTAGCTTTGAGTTAGGGGTTGATGATTTACAGCGTGCTCATGTGGTTGATGAGTTGATGTCGGTGCTAGGTGCGCAAACGGTATTACGACCGTCCAAAGATATTATCGGGCTATTATTGGCTGAGTTGTACAGCAATGCGTTAGAGCATGGCATTTTACAACTGTCATCTGAGCTTAAGAAAACAGAGTCCGGTTTTATTGAATATTATCAGCAACGAGAGGCGAGGTTGAGCGCACTTGAGGAGGCGTATATTCGTATTCGTTGTAAAATCATGCGTGATAATGAGCGAGAGTTGATACTTAGAATTCGGTTTGAGGATTCAGGCAGTGGCTTTGATACCACTGCCGTGATGCAGGGGGAAAAAGATGACTCCTTTGGTCGTGGGGTCTCTTTGATTCGAAAAACCTGCAAGCGCACAGAATATTTTAACAATGGCTGTGCGGTTGAAGTGGATTTCCCTGTGACGCGAAATATTAACTTAGGCGACTCCTAGCCTTCATCACCGTTATACAGCAAGAATAAGTCGATCACATTGTCTGGGATGCTTGCACATACTTGCAGGCTCAAGTCTTCATCTTCATCGATATCAGCAAATGCGTCATCATCGGCATTCAGACCTGAAGCGTACACAATGGGGAATAATAGCTCAGCCGCATTTTCTTCATGTTTACCGTACCAATCGTCGTGCTGCTCAATGCTAATTAAAATAAAACCAATGGCCCAGTTTTCAAGTGGCGCCGCTTCACCGTCTTCATCACCCTCAACGTTCAGGTCGCACGGTACAGGAAAGCTTTGACCGGATTCGACGAGCTCGATGATTTCTTTTTGTAATAGCGTAATCAGCTGGCTGATCTCAGTTTTCACTTGGTTTGACGGCCATTGGGGTTCGCCATTGAAGATCATCGGCATGAGTGCATCGATTGATAGGGTTTTCGGGCTGACCGCGTTAGCTGTCAGTAGACCATGCAATGCAAAGAAATCCAGCCCTTCAGCGTCTTCAGCTTGATCTTCTAAGAATAAGGCAAGGGTTTCTAATTGGTCTTCATTTAGGGCGGCGGTCGTCGTCATGAGGCATGTTCGCTTGTAATTAACGGATAGACTGATTTATGCTGGAGTATACCAGAAATTAGCAGATTGATAGCCCATGCGTGGACCCAGAGTAACCTTAGAACAGTGGCGTACTTTACAGGCCGTAGTTGACCACGGCGGTTATGCGCAGGCCGCAGAAGCATTGCACAAGAGCCAGTCGTCCATTAGTTATACCGTTGCCAAGTTGCAAGAACAAATAGGCATGGAGTTATTGCACATCGAGGGCAGAAAGGCGGTGCTGACCAGTGCCGGTGAGGCATTGCTTCAGCGTTCACGAAGCTTGATTGATCATGCCATTGAAATTGAACAGGTAGCAGCGAGCTTAGAACAAGGCTGGGAGGCTCAAGTTGCACTAGGCACCGATGCGATCTTTCCTAAGTCTATCTTGATTAGCGCCTTTAAAAAGTTCTTCCCTGAAAGTCGTGGCTGCAAAATGCTCATGCGTGAAGAGGTGCTATCGGGCGCTGCAGAAGTTTTATTAGAGAAGAAAGTGGATTTATCCATTACCCCTTGGGTGCCACCGGGTTTCTTGGGTGAAAAGTTGATGACCATCGATTTTATTGCAGTGGCTCATCCTGATCACCCACTACATAAATTAGGTCGTCAGGTGAGTAGCAATGACTTAAGCCAGCACCTTCATGTGGTGATTAAGGATTCTGGCGTGAAACAAAGCCGCGATTCAGGCTGGATAGGCTCTGACCTGCGATGGACGGTGACAAACCTCGAAAGTGCAAGGCAGCTGGTGGTTGAGGGGTTAGGGTTTTCTTGGATTCCCACCCATGAAGCATGCGACTATATTCAAAAAGGGTTGTTATTGCCCCTGGACCTAGAAGAGGATTACCAAAAAATGGGGGCTTTGTACTTGGTTTTTGCGAATAAATCCATTGCTGGGCCTGCTACGGAGTTACTCGCTTCTTATATCAAATCCTGTACGCAGGAATATGTGAAGCGCCAACCTAGCCTGGATGAGCTTCGACATTTCATTACGCCAGGTGAGGGTTAGGCCGTTAGTCTTTCCATTCGTTTTTTTCATTTAAGGCAATAAAGGGCATGGAAAACCAGTAGTAGCTTCTGCTGCTTTTCGAAGGTGCGGTACAGTTGTAGCGACTGCGTCCTGTGTGCAATGTCCCTTCATATTGCGTCTCAATGATCAGCTCACTGTTTGCAATACTGGCCTGAGTTGGAATCGCTTGTCCGCCGTAGTAGCACTGGGCTTGTTGGTAGTGAATGTCTTTAGGGTCACTCACAAGCGTGAGTTTGGGCGCTATTTCTTGGTCTGAGCGCACTTGGTGATTAGGTGAATAACGAATCACGTCAAACACCAAGCTATTGAGTTTGGTTTTAAGTGTGTTGGTGTTGGCATAAATTCCAGAGGCCGGAAAACGTGGTAACGATTGAAAATCACTGAACTGGTTCACCCCACCAGATTGCTGAGAAAAAGCAAT
>JBNMQC010000125.1:0-7116 GCA_051277445.1 Bermanella sp.
GCGCCAGGTATTGCAGAGGCATTAATCGCAACGGCCATTGGTTTGTTTGCAGCGATTCCGGCGGTTATTTTTTATAACCAGTTTACAACCAAGGTTGATCAAGTGATTAGTAGTTATGAAACCTTTGGTGAAGAATTCGTGAGTATTTTGCACCGCCAAGTGTATAAAAAGAATAAAGTGGTGCCAGAGTCCCCGGTGCCTCCAGTGTCAGCAACGGTAGATAATAATGGCTAGGCAGAAGCGTCGCCCAATTGCTGAAATGAATGTGGTGCCTTATATCGATGTGATGTTGGTACTGCTGGTGATTTTTATGGTTACCGCACCTGTACTGACACAAGGTGTGAGGGTTGAGCTGCCTAAAGTAGCCAGTGAACCTATTAAGTCCGATAAAAATAAAGTCCCTTTGATTGTTAGTATTCAAGAGAATGGCCATTATGTGATTGAGCGTGGCCGTGAGGAAAACAAAGCGGTTAATTTAGAATACGTTCATAAGTATGTGGCGAAGATTTTAAAGCAGCAACCGGATACGGATGTATTGGTGCGTGGCGATGAAGCCGTGGCTTACGGCAAAGTCATTGCATTAATGAGTACGTTGCAAGCGGCAGGTGCACAAGGGGTAGGATTAGTCACTGAAGCGCCGGAGCCAGGTCGCTAATGCCGTTGCACTTTACTGACCCTACAAGCTTTAAAATACCCATGATCGGCTCTGCTTGTATTATTGGGATTTTGCTTTTCTTGTTAATGACCGAATGGATTGGCGACGAAGAAAAGGTAGTAAAAAGACCACAGCACATCGCTGCCCGAATTGTTCAGATGAATAAACCCAAGCCTAAGGCTGCACCGGTTAAAAGCGTAAAAAAACCAGCTGCACCTAAGCAAGTTAAAAAAGCTGATAAGCCGAAACCAAAACCTAAGCCAATTAAAAACGTTGAAAAAGCCCAGACCCAAGTTAAAGCAAAAGAACCGGCCAAACCTCTTCCTTTGCCGGGTACCGACTTTTTAGAGGCTTTAGAGCAAGAAGAAGCGCAAAAGGCACTTAATGATGCCCTGCAAAAAGAAGCACAAGCCAAGCAAGCCAAAGAACAGCAAGATCAAGTGGCGGATTACAGTAGCCAAATTAATGCGTTGATTCAGTCTGTTTGGCGCTTTCCTCCCAGCGCCAAACATGATGAAGAAGTGGTGCTAAGGGTTTACCTTGTACCCACTGGCGAAGTGACGGAAGTATTTTTGCTGCAGTCCAGTGGTAATGCCGCTTTGGATCGCAGTGCAGAGCAAGCAGTATGGAAGGTCGCTCATTTTCCTGTGCCTCAGGATGCTGCGTTATTTGAAAAAGAATTTCGTCAAATTGTGTTAAAACTAAAACCGGAAAATGCCCGATTATGATGCAACGTTTATTTTTTATATTAGGTTTGGCGTTTAGTGTGTTTGCTAAAGCCGAGTTGACCATTGAAATTACCCAGGGTATTGCGTCGTCAATTCCTATTTCTGTGGTGCCATTTCAGACGACTGCCTCTACGTCTTCCGGTGACGTACTAGATGATGTGATTCGTAACGATCTTGAGCGCTCGGGTCATTTTGCCGTACTAGCCCCTAACGACATGCTCAGCCACCCTCATACAGAAGATGACCTGTATTTTCGTGATTGGCGTTTGCTTAAGCAAGAATACGTTGTAATGGGTGTGACCACTGAATTAGCCAATGGGCAGTTTCAGGTTCGATACCAGCTATTTGATGTGTTTAACGAAAGAGAGTTACTTACTCAGACATTAAAAGGGACTCAACAGCAAATACGTGATGTGGCTCACCGCATTAGTGACGCGATTTATGAACAATTAACCGGGATACGAGGGGCTTTCTCAACTAAGATTGCGTACGTCACTACAAACCCAGAGCGCACCCGTTTTAATTTGTCCATTGCAGACAGTGACGGTGCGAGAGAAAAAATTATTTTAAGCTCAAAATATTCGATTTTTTCTCCATCCTGGGCACGAGATGGTAAACGTATTGCTTATGTCATGTTAGAAGATGCAGGCAGCCGTGTTTACTTGCAGGATATTACGACGGGTAAGAAAGAGCTGATCAGCTCAAATAAAGGACTGAACAGTGCACCGGCGTTTTCCCCTGACGGGAACAAGCTGGCCTTGACCTTGTCGAAAGACGGTAACCCAGAAATTTATGTGGTGGATTTAACCACCCGTAAATGGCTGAGGGTGACCAATCACTATGGTATTGATACCGAGCCAAATTGGATGCCAGATGGCAAACATATCATTTTCACCAGTGGGCGCAGTGGCAATCCACAAATTTATCGTAAAAACCTAGAGACAGGTTATGTCGAGCGCTTAACATTTGAAGGTCATTACAATGCCCGCGCGCGCTTAGCGCAGGACGGCCGATTCCTAGTTTTGGTGCACCAAGCTCAAGCAGGAGGGGATTTTCACATCGCTTCTTTGGATTTAACGCGAGGTCTGTTGCAAATATTGAGTTCGGGTACCTATCTAGATGAATCGCCTAGTGTTTCTCCAAATGGAGTTATGGTAATGTATGCCGCAAAGCATAATAAAAGAAGTATCTTGGCCGCCGTATCGGTTGATGGTGATGTGAAGTTCTTAGTGCCGTCTAAAAGTGGCGATGTTAGAGAACCCGCATGGGGCCCGTATCCGAATTAACTACACACTAAAATAAGGTAGAAAACATGCAAAACATGGGATGGAATAAATTATTCGCAGTATCTCTTCTTTCACTGGCCATAACTGGTTGTGCAAGCAGCGGTGGTACCACTGACGAAGCAGCAACAACAGATACTGCAATGGAAGAAAGCCAAACTCAAGCTGTACCAGGTTCTCCAGGTGTTGATGTGGTAACAGAAGAACAGGCAGAAATGGCAGCAAATCCACTGCTTGACCAAACTGTCGTTTACTTTGGTTTTGATCGTTCTGAAATTCGTCCAGAATTCAAAGACATTTTAAACGCACACGCGGCTTACCTAGTGGCTAACCCACAAGCAAGCGTAACTCTAGAAGGTCACTGTGATGAGCGCGGTACGGTTGAGTACAACCTAGCACTTGGTGAGCGTCGTGCAGATACGGTTAAGCGTTACCTAGTTGTTCAAGGTGTTAACCCTAACCAACTTGAAAGCGTAAGCTTTGGTGAAGAGCGCCCAGCAGTAGTGGGTTCTGATGATTCAGCTTGGTCTAAAAACCGTCGTACTGAAATCAACTATCAAGCTCGATAATGTCTAGATTAGCATCTATTAAATGGGCTCCCTTAGCACTGTGTGTTATTGGGGCCACTTTTGTAAATGCTGACACATGGTCGTCTTTGGATAATGCCAAAGGCGCCCCTGTTAAGTCAGTTGCGCAAGCCCCTGCAAACTCAAATGCGAGTCAAGGTTTGAGTCCTGCTGCCAGTCAAATGCTTTTCTCTGAGATAGAGATACTCAAGCAAGAAGTTCAATACTTACGCTCTACCGTTGAGCAACAAGGAAATGAACTCAATAAATTAAAAGCCGAACAAAAACAGCGATACCTTGATTTAGACCGCCGTATGTCTCAGTTGAGTCAGGATAAAACCGCCTTGATATCTCAACCTGTCATCTCACAAGGTGACGGACAAGCGGATTATGACGCCGCGTTTTCATTAATGAAGCAGCGTCAGTTGGATGAAGCGGCTATTAAGTTCAAGGCGTTTTTACAAACTTACCCAAAAAGTGAGTTAGCTGTGAACGGTTATTATTGGCTGGGACAGATTTATTACAACCAAGGTAACCTCGAAGAAGCGCGGAAAGCCTTCACCATAGTGGTTAATCAATACCCTGAGCATCAAAAAACACCAGACTCCACCTATAAATTAGGCGTCGTTCTGCATCGTTTAGGGGATACCGTGCAAGCGAAGACATTATTGCAGGCGGTTGTTAAACAAAACTCTGAGTCGGCATCGGCCCGATTTGCGGCTAAGTATCTAAAAGATAACTTTAAATAGCCCAACTGGCTATTCCCTTTGTCAGGCTTTATATGTCTGAAATTTGATCAAGCGCTCGCTTGATCTCCCCTAAATTGATCACAAAATCCTCAATATCTATTTTTTCTTCAATTAATTGCAAACTAAATGGCGTAAGGGGTTGTTTTATATCTGAAAAATAGTATTATTTGCGCCCGCTTTGGGGGTCGTTAGCTCAGTTGGTAGAGCAGTTGACTTTTAATCAATTGGTCGCTGGTTCGAATCCAGCACGACCCACCAAAGCGAAATAAGCGTAGTTAAGTTATTGAATTTGTTGACAAAAAATATTTTCAGTATAGAATACGCACCGAGCTTGGGTCGTTAGCTCAGTTGGTAGAGCAGTTGACTTTTAATCAATTGGTCGCTGGTTCGAATCCAGCACGACCCACCATTATTTAAAAAGGCAGAGTATCACTACTCTGCCTTTTTTTATTTGTGCAATAGAAATTATTGTTCGGCCAAACAACTATTTAGCTGACTCAAGCTTATGTTAAAATACCGGCCGCCTATCTAACACAGATGTATTTTCCGATATGACACAGTCAACCATTGCAACCGATCAAGCGGTCCATGATTGGGTACAAGATCATTTACACAACGGCGTTCAGCAAGAAATGGACGCACAGCAGATGTCGGCTTATGTAAAGCGCATTAAGCAGTTATTGGTTGAGAAGAACGCTGTCCTTGTGGCTCACTATTACACAGATCCTATTATTCAGGCGTTGGCGGACGAAACCGGTGGTTGTGTCGCCGATTCTTTAGAAATGGCTCGCTTTGGACGAGATCACAGCGCACAAACGCTTGTGGTGGCGGGTGTTAAGTTTATGGGTGAGACGGCAAAAATCTTAAGCCCAGAAAAAACCGTATTGATGCCCACACTTGAAGCGACATGCTCGCTTGACTTGGGCTGCCCAATTGATGAATTCAGTGCTTTCTGTGATCAGCACCCTGACCGTAAAGTCGTGGTGTATGCCAATACCTCTGTTGAGGTAAAAGCTCGCGCGGACTGGGTTGTGACCTCGAGCATTGCTCTTGAGATTGTGCAAGAGTTGATGGATCAAGGTGAAAAAATCATTTGGGGCCCGGATCAGCATCTTGGTAACTATATTCAGCGCATGACCGGTGCGGATATGTTGATGTGGAACGGCTCATGTATTGTGCATGAAGAATTTAAAGCGAAAGGCCTTGAAGACCTTAAGAAGGTCTACCCTGAGGCGGCCGTTTTGGTTCATCCTGAATCACCCGAGTCAGTTGTAAAGATTGCTGATGTGGTGGGCAGTACCTCGCAAATCATTAAAGCAGCTCAAACCATGGATAACGACACGTTCATTGTGGCCACGGATAAAGCGATCTTTTATAAGATGCAGCAAATGGCGCCCGGTAAAACCTTCATAGAAGCCCCGACGGGTGGTTCAGGTGCAAGTTGCAAGAGCTGCGCGCATTGTCCTTGGATGGCCATGAATGGCTTAGAAAATCTAGAATCTAGCTTAGACCAAGGTTTGAATGCGGTTGAAGTGGACGAGCAAACGGCAGCAAAGGCCATGATCTCTTTGAATCGCATGCTGGATTTTGCCAAAGAGCATGGTGTGCAGTCCCAGGGTCGCCGCTTCTAACTGTTACAGCAAGAACGATCTAAAATTTTAGATCGTTCTTGCTGTTTGAAATCTTTCTGGCGCGCTGCTCTATGCGCGCTGACAACAAAAAATTCCCTTTTGATAATTCCAATGCTGTTTTTAATTGCTGCAGTGCTTTTTGATTTTGCCCGGTGAGAAATAAAAATTCAGCACGGGCCTGATGCAGTGCAATGGTATTTTCTGCTTTTCCTTGCGCCTCTGAAAGTTGTTGCCAAATATAAGGATCGTTAGGTCGAATCTTAGTGTGGCTTTGTAGTACGTCTGCGGCATCATGAAATTGATTGGTGCCCATGAGCATGCCTACGTAACTCATGGTGAGCGGGTGATTGTCTGGGTTTAGAGTTAACTGATCTTTGATGTATTCAATGGCTTGTTGTTCTTGGTTCGTGTGAAATAACAAGCGTCCAAACAAGGTTTGGTAGGTGATGCGTTGTGGGTCTATGTCCAGCAGTGCTTGGCTATGAGTAAGCGCCTCTTTGAAGCGTTTATGTTCCGCTAGAAGCAGTGCAAGGGCGTAATGAATGATTTGAATGTCTTGCGTGTCGGTTACTTTTTTAAATTGACCTTGGTAGTGGGCCAAGTTGTGGCTTTGTTTGTTGTATTGCAGCAAGGTATAGGTGCGCATGAGTTGGTATTCGATGTCTTCGCTTTTTGGTTTGATGTTCATGGCATCGACCCGTGCGGCCGCATCGCTGATTCGGTTTTCCGTTACTGGGTGAGTCAGTAAAAACTCTGGGGGTCTTTGGCTGTATTTGTGGGCATCAAACATTTGTTTAAACATATCGGGCATGCCGTTGGGGTCAATATCCGCACTGACCAGTGTGTGCATGCCTAGGCGGTCAGCTTCTCGTTCCCAGTCTCGACTATAATTGAGAGACCATTGTGTGGCGGCCGCTTGGCTGGTCATGAGTCCTGCAAAACCCGCTTCTGTGTTGTTTGTGGCTAGCAGCATGATGCTGCCCAGTAGTGTGGCTAAAGCGATGGGGGTTTGTTTGCTTCTTTCGTCTATTTGACGGGCAAAATGACGTTGACTTAAGTGAGCCAGCTCATGTGCCAAAACCGCAGCAAATTGCGCTTCGTTTTTAGCGTGAAGAAATAGGCCGGCGTTAATGCCGATGATGCCGCCAGGCACGGCAAATGCGTTAAGTTGTTTGTTGTCTAGGATGATGACTTCAAGGCGGCGGTCACTGACTTGGCTGTTACTGGCTAGGCGATAGATTAAGTTTTCTGTGTACTCTGTCAGTTCCGCGAAATGCAAAGAAGAAGCCTGGGCTCTTAAGTTTCTGAGCCATGCGCGGCCAAGGGTGTGTTCTTGTTCGATGGAAATTAATCCAGAGGTCGCATCGCCAAGGCTGGGAAGGTCATTGTTGGCACTGTGGCTTGTAAAGCTCGCTACGAATAACAAACAGGCTAGAATAAAAGGCATGCACGTCCTTATAGATTAATATCGCCAGTTAAATGCTTTTAGAATAATATTAGCTTG
>JBNMQC010000126.1:0-7102 GCA_051277445.1 Bermanella sp.
GTCGTCGCATTAGCCTGAAAGGCGTCAATAATAAGAGTGGTCAAAAGCTACTCTTCGTTTGAGTTTCGGCGCAATAGCCATAGAACTTTAGGATAGAAAATGACCAATAAAACCCCCAAGATCATTTACACCCTGACCGATGAGGCACCCGCTTTAGCCACTTATTCACTTTTACCCATCATTAAAGCGTTCTCTAAACCTGCCAATCTTTCTGTTGAAACACGTGATATCTCGTTGGCCGGTCGTATAATTTCAAGCTTTCCTGACTTCTTAGAAGCTGACCAGCGCATGAATGATGATCTTCAAGAGTTGGGTGATTTGGCCAAAACACCCGAAGCCAATATCATCAAATTACCAAACATCAGTGCTTCGATTCCTCAGCTTAATGAAGCGATTAAAGAGCTTCAGCAGCAAGGGTATGCGGTTCCAGATTACCCAGTTAAGCCTGCCAATGAAAAAGATGAAGACGTGAAAGCACGTTACTCTAAAATTCTTGGTAGTGCGGTTAACCCCGTTCTTCGCGAAGGCAATAGTGATCGTCGTGTTGCGGACCCAGTAAAAGCTTACGCCAAGCAAAACCCACATAGCATGGGTGAGTGGTCTAAGGACTCAAAATCACATGTTGCTCATATGTCACAGGGTGATTTCTACGGTTCTGAAAAATCTTACGTGTCACCTAAAGCCGGTTCTGTTTTAATCGTTCTAACGAACACGCAGGGCCAAGAAACGGTTCTTAAGCAAAGTGTTGAGCTTGAAAAAGATGAAGTCATCGATGCGGCAGTGATGTCCACTCGCGCATTACGTGAATTTTACGAAGCGCAGATGCAAGATGCTAAAGCGAATGATGTCATGCTGTCACTGCACCTAAAAGCCACCATGATGAAAGTCAGTGACCCTGTTATGTTTGGTCATGCGGTAACGGTCTATTACAAAGATGTATTCGAAAAACATGCTGAGTTATTTGCTGAGCTGGGTGTCAATACTAAAAATGGCCTTGGCGATGTATATGCCAAAATTGCATCATTGCCAGCTGAGAAAAAGGCTGAAGTTGAGGCTGATATTCAAGCGGTTTATGCCACTCGTCCAAAATTAGCCATGGTTGATTCAGACAAGGGTATTACAAATCTACATGTGCCTAATGACGTGATTGTTGATGCCTCTATGCCTGCTGCTATTCGTGCATCGGGCAAAATGTGGGGTTCCGACGGCAAGCTTCATGATACTAAGGCCATGATTCCTGATCGTTGCTATGCCGATGTATTCCAAGAGACAATCGAATTTTGCCAAAAGCATGGTGCATTCGATGTTACCACCATGGGTAATGTGTCAAATGTCGGCCTGATGGCGCAGAAGGCTGAAGAATATGGCTCACACGATAAGACGTTCATCTTAAAAGAGTCCGGCGTAATTAAAGTTTTAGATGATGCTGGTAATGCAGTGCTTGAGCACAGTGTTGAGAAGGGCGATATTTGGCGCATGTGTCAGACCAAAGACGCGCCTATACAAGACTGGGTTAAGCTTGCTGTAAATCGTGCCTCTGCTACTGGGCAACCTGCTGTATTTTGGTTGGATCAAGCGCGTGCTCACGATGCAAACCTGATTAAGATCGTTGAACGTTACTTAAAAGACCATGATACTTCCAAGTTAGATATCAAGATTATGACGCCTGTTGAAGCAGTACGTTATACGCTTGAGCGAGTTAAAAATGGTGAAAATACCATCTCGGTTACAGGTAATGTATTGCGTGATTATTTAACGGATTTATTTCCAATTCTTGAGTTGGGCACCAGCGCTAAAATGCTGTCTATTGTGCCTTTATTGGCGGGTGGTGGCCTTTATGAGACAGGTGCAGGAGGTTCGGCGCCTAAGCATGCTCAGCAGCTTGCTGAAGAAGGGCATTTGCGTTGGGACTCCCTGGGTGAGTTTCTAGCCCTTGCGGTTTCCCTTGAGGATTTAGGGCATAAAACTAACAATGATAAAGCGTTGGTTTTGGCTGAAACATTAAATGAAGCCACTGGTAAGTTTTTGGACCATGATCGCTCACCTTTAAGAGGTGTTGGTGAGGTTGATAACCGCGGTAGTCACTATTACTTATCGCTTTATTGGGCAGAAGCATTGGCTGCACAGAATAAAGATGGCGATTTGAAGAGTATTTTTACCACTGTGGCGAATGCGCTTGAAGATAATCGCACTAACATTGTAAAAGAGTTGAGCTCAGCTCAGGGCACGGCGGTTGATTTAGGTGGTTATTATCACCCTGATCAAGACAAGGCTTCTAAGGCCATGCGACCAAGTGCAACCCTCAATAAGATTATTGATGCGATATAAATAAAAAAGCCCGGTTGATACCGGGCTTTTTTTTGGCTGTTTCTTAGGCGTCTTGGGCTTCGCCTAATACCTTTTCGGCATTGCCTGATTGAGATTCTTTATTTGGGCTTAGCATGTCTAATGGCGTAATATCAATTGCGTGAGTGCCGTTATCGCTTGGTTTGGTATTGAATTCAACAGATTGGCCTGCTTTGAGTGTCTTATAGCCTTCTGTTTGAATAGAAGAGTAGTGGGCAAACAGATCTTCGCCGCCATCATCGGATAAAATAAACCCGTAACCTTTGGCGTTGTTAAACCACTTCACTTTCCCTGTTTGCATGAGTTGTACTCCAAAACCAGACTTGTATTTATTATTTTTGGAACCATATAGTCGTAATATGACAACCATGTTATGAATTCCGTACAAAAGTTACATTGTGGCAATCTTTCTATTTTGTCAAGGGTTTGGCGGGTGTTTTATGGCTAGAATGCTAATCAATATTTGGACTTTTAAGGCTCAGCAGAATGTATGAAAGTAAACTAACCTTATCAATGGGAGAAGACAGTAGTGATGAGGCACATGGCATAGCTGTTGCACCAGTTAAGCCAGAACTCAAAAGGCCGTCAATGTACCAAGTTGTTATGCTTAATGATGACTATACACCGATGGATTTTGTCATTGAGGTTCTAACCCTATTCTTTTCAATGGACATAGAAAAGGCATCACAGGTGATGCTGGCCGTGCATACCCAGGGCAAGGGTGTATGCGGGGTTTTCACTAAAGACATTGCCGAAACAAAAGCAGCTCAAGTAATGGCATTTGCCAAAGAGAATCAGCACCCGTTAATGTGTGATGTACAGCAGGTCAAATAAAGGGGAACCTTATGTTAAATCGCGATCTAGAAGCCACCCTAAATACTGCTTTTAAAGATGCAAGAGCCAAGCACCACGAATTTATGACGGTAGAGCACTTGTTGCTCTCCTTAATTGGTAATGAAGCAGCCAAGGAGGTCTTGGTTGCTTGCGGCGCCGAAATCGAGCGCTTAAGTAAAGATCTTCACGATTTTGTTGATTCAACTACACCGCTTTTAAGCGAGGCTGATTCAGATCGCGAAACCCAGCCCACACTGGGTTTTCAACGCGTACTTCAACGCGCTGTATTTCATGTTCAAAGCTCAGGAAAGTCAGAAGTGACGGGGGCTAATGTATTGGTTGCGATTTTCAGTGAGCAAGAAAGCCAAGCCGTTTACTTCTTAAAACAGCAAAATATTGCTCGAATTGATGTGGTGAATTTTATAAGCCATGGCATTTCAAAATTGAATGGCGAGCAAGAAGAGTCTGAAGTTGAAAATTTAGAGAATGAATCCGGTGCTGAGAGTACGACGGCCGCATTAGATAACTACGCCACGAATCTTAATAAATTAGCAAAAGAGGGTAAGATTGATCCGCTTATTGGTCGCGATGAAGAGCTACTTCGTTGTATACAGATTTTATCTCGCCGTCGTAAAAATAACCCTTTACTGGTTGGCGAATCTGGAGTTGGTAAAACTGCTATTGCTGAAGGCTTGGCCAAGCGCATTGTCGACAACAAAATTCCTGAAGTAATGAAAGATGCCGTTGTTTACAGTTTGGATATGGGTGCTTTATTGGCTGGAACCAAGTATCGAGGTGATTTTGAGAAGCGCTTTAAGGCGCTTTTAGCAGAACTTAAACGCCAGCCGCATTCCATTTTATTCATTGATGAGATTCATACCATTATCGGCGCTGGTGCCGCTTCTGGTGGTGTAATGGATGCCTCTAACCTGCTCAAACCTTTACTGAGTGGTGGTCAGTTACGCTGTATGGGTTCCACAACTTTTAATGAGTTTCGCGGTATCTTTGAGAAAGACAGCGCACTGGCCCGTCGCTTTCAAAAAGTGGATGTGGTTGAGCCAAACGTTGAGGATACTTATAAGATCCTTAAGGGGCTTAAATCTCAGTTTGAAGAGCATCATCACCTTAAGTACACAGACAAAGCGCTTCGCGCAGCTTCTGAATTGGCAGATCGCTATATACGCGATCGCCATATGCCAGACAAAGCAATTGATGTCATAGATGAAGTGGGTGCAGGGCAACAGTTGTTGGCACCTAGTAAGCGTAAAAAAGTCATTCAAGTGTCCGATGTTGAAAAAGTGGTGGCGAGTATTGCCCGTATTCCGTCGCGCACTGTCAATGTGGATGACAAGAAGACCCTACAGAGTCTAGACAAAAACATGAAGATGATGGTGTTTGGTCAAGATGAGGCGATCACCTCTCTTGCCAATGCAATCAAGCTTTCTCGTGCTGGACTGAAAGCACCTGAGAAGCCAATTGGCTCGTTTTTGTTTGCTGGTCCTACTGGTGTCGGTAAAACAGAGGTGACGAAACAACTGGCCCATGTGATGGGTATGGAGCTAGTGCGATTTGATATGTCTGAGTACATGGAAGCCCATACTGTTTCACGTTTGATTGGTGCGCCTCCAGGCTATGTGGGTTATGACCAAGGTGGTTTGCTCACTGAGGCAGTCAACAAAACCCCGCATTGTGTTTTGTTACTTGATGAGATTGAAAAAGCGCATCCAGATGTCTTTAATCTACTGCTTCAAGTGATGGATCACGGCACACTGACAGATAACAATGGACGTAAGGCGGATTTCCGTCATGTGGTTTTAATTATGACCACCAATGCGGGTGCAGAAGTAAGCAGCCGACGTTCTATTGGTTTTAATGAGCAAAACCATGCAACGGATGGTATGGAAGTTATTCGTAAGCAGTTTACCCCTGAATTCCGCAACCGCTTGGATGCGATTATTCAGTTCGATTCTCTTGGTCGTGATGTGATCGGGCACGTGGTTGATAAGTTCTTAACAGAACTTCAAGCTCAGCTGGATGATAAAAAGGTTGTGATTTATGCAGCTGATAACGCAAGGGAGTGGCTAGCCGAACATGGCTATGACCCTCAAATGGGCGCTCGTCCTATGGCAAGATTGATTCAAGAGAAGGTTAAGAAACCATTGGCTGAATTAATATTGTTTGGTGAGTTGTCAGAGAAGGGTGGAACCGTTCGGATTGACCTTAAAGATGATGAGATCGTTTTACTGGTTGTGCATGATGAGGTAGTTGAACTGGAGAGTTAGGCTCTCCAGTTTTTAGATATAAAAAAAGCCCCATTGGGGCTTTTTTTATTAGCGAGCGCGGTAAGTGATGCGCCCTTTGCTCAGGTCATAAGGGGTTAATTCAACTTTAACCTTATCGCCTGTCAAAATACGGATATAGTTTTTACGCATCTTGCCTGAAATGTGAGCCGTTACAACATGGCCGTTTTCAAGCTTTACGCGGAACATTGTGTTTGGAAGGGTATCGATTACCTCACCATCCATTTCAATGTGGTCTTCTCTAGACATTCATTCACCTGGGTAACATTAAAAACGGAGCGCATTCTGCCTGATTTTCAAGCAATTAGCTAGGCCTGTGCAGGCAAGGATTGCCAATTATCACCATTAAATATCTCTAATGGCTGAAATTGAACCTTATAGTGCATTTTTTGGCTGTTTTTTATCCAGTAACCCAAATAAATATACGGTAGGTTCATTTCACGGCCAACTTTACACAGTAATAGAACGGCTAAGGAGCCAAGACTCGATTTTTCAAGATCTGGGTCAAAATATGTATAGATGGCACTTAAACCATCATCTAACGCGTCAGTGACACAGCAAGCAATGAGTCTCTCTTGGTCTCTTATTTCAAGGAAATAAGAGTACTTGGCTGGGTAGACTAAAAAATTCTGGTATTGTTCTTGGCTCGGTGGGTACATGTCGCCATCACTGTGGCGCGCATTGATGTATTTCTCATACAGGCTGTAATGTTCTTGGGTGTAGGTCGATTGAGTTAATGTGTAGCTCAGGTGCTTATTACGATTGAGGATGCGCTTAAATCGTTTGCTGTCTAGGTTGATTTCCTGCGTGCGAACGCGGCACGACATGCAGGCGTCACATTGCTTGCAATGAGGGCGATAAAAATGATCGCCGGAACGACGAAAGCCAATGCGAGTTAATTGAGAGTACTGCTGCCAGCTCGGTGGTGTTTGATGATCCAAGAAAACGGAATTGGCTTTGTGGTTAGGCAGGTAACTGCAAGCATGATCTTCGCTTAATGTGAGAAGCTTAATTTGCTGTGCTGAATGGGGATTTACGTCATCCAAAGTGCCATTCTCCAGTCGGTTGTTGCTTGGTGGCCTTGTTGAGTGTATCTAAAAAATCGCTCCTCGCGATCTCTTTGGCGCCTAGGCTTTCTAAGTGAGGATTATGAACTTGGCAGTCAATAATCTCAAAGCCTCGAGCGTTTAAATTGTGACAAAGTGCGGCAAACGCCACCTTACTCGCATTGCTGTGACGAGAAAACATGGATTCTCCGAAAAAAGCCTTCCCAATAGCGATACCATACAGGCCTCCCACAAGTTCATTATCGAGCCAGCATTCAATGGAATGAGCAAAGCCCAATTCGTGTAATTGAGTATAACTTTTGATCATCTCTGCGTTGATCCAGGTGCCATTTTGTCCGTCCCTAGGTGCGGCACACTCACGCATGACTCGACTAAAACAAGTATCACTTGTGATGCTGAAATGGCCTTTCTTTATCACCTTTGAAAGACTGCGAGAGGGTTTGAAGTGGCGTGGGAAAATCACTGACCTAGGATCGGGTGACCACCATAAAATCGGCTCACCCTCACTGTACCAAGGAAAGATGCCTAAGCTATAGGCGGTTAATAAGCGTTCGC
>JBNMQC010000127.1:0-7086 GCA_051277445.1 Bermanella sp.
TTTTTGGTTAGGTCGGGAATTCCGGTGTCAGTATCGCCAGTGTGGACGACATGAAAAAGCTCTACAGTGGCTTTGATTTATGTTCACCCAGCACGTCTGTTTCCATGACGATTAACGGCCCCGCTCCCATTATTCTTGCGTTTTTCATTAACGCCGCCATTGACCAACAGGTTGAGAAATATTTAAAAGAAAATCATTTATGGCCACAAGCACAAGCCAAAATTGATGACCACTTTAGTAATCAACCCAAGCCTGCTTATACTGGCCCATTGCCCGAAGGAAATAACGGATTAGGATTAGCGCTTTTAGGGATCAACGGCGAGCAACTTGTCGACGCAAAAATCTATTCAGATATTAAACAACGTACTCTTAAAACCATTCGCGGTACCGTACAAGCAGATATATTAAAGGAAGACCAAGCGCAAAATACGTGTATTTTTTCCACCGAATTTGCCATGCACATGATGGGAGATATTCAGCAATATTTTATTGATCATGATGTGCGAAATTTTTATAGCGTGTCCATTAGCGGCTATCACATTGCCGAAGCCGGTGCGAACCCCATTACTCAATTGGCGTTTACCCTAGCCAATGGTTTCACCATCGCCGAGTATTATTTAAGTCGCGGCATGCACATCGATGATTTCGCGCCCAACTTAAGTTTCTTTTTTAGTAACGGCATGGACCCAGAGTACGCCGTCATTGGTCGTGTGGCCCGTCGTATTTGGGCAAAAGCCATTAAGCACCGTTATCAAGGTAATGAGCGCTCACAAAAACTCAAATACCACATTCAAACATCAGGGCGCTCGCTGCATTCTCAAGAAATTCAGTTCAATGATATCCGCACTACCTTGCAGGCCATGTATGCCCTGTTTGATAACTGCAACAGCTTACATACCAATGCATTTGATGAAGCCATCACAACACCAACTGAAGACAGCGTACGCCGAGCGGTAGCCATTCAATTAATTATCAATCGCGAACTGGGCATGAATATGTGCGAGAACCCATTACAAGGTGCCTATTTCATTGACCAGTTAACCGACACCGTCGAAGAAGCGGTCTACCAAGAATTTGACCGTTTAAGTGAGCGCGGCGGTGTACTGGGGGCCATGGATACCATGTATCAGCGCAGCAAGATTCAGGACGAGTCCATGTACTATGAGCATAAAAAGCATGACGGCAGTTTGCCTATCATTGGTGTGAATACGTTTTTGGGCAGTGATAGCCAAAACATTTCAGGTAACTTAGAGTTGGCCCGCTCCAGCGATGATGAAAAACATCAGCAAATCAATAACATTGATCTATTTCACCAACAGCACCAGTCAGATACCGAGCACGCATTAAAAGCGTTACAAACATGCGCCATGGAAAGAGGCAACACCTTTGCCAGCCTGATTGAGGCCGTTAAACACGCCTCCTTGGGGCAAATCAGTCATGCATTGTATGTGGCAGGCGGGGAATACCGACGAAATATGTAGGGTCTTTACGTGATTTTCATTGCAATATTATGACCACTTTCTGATTTATTGCGGTTAATTTCACTATTTTTTAAATCCTTGTAGAGCATTTCAAAGCAGTGAGATTGACATCTGCAAAAAGTGGTTTTTTTGCACACTTTTTGGTTTTATTTAAAAACATTTGGGTCTAATATGATGCTTGGTTTACATATTGATTTCTCAATTTGTAATCTAAAACGATACGGTTACGGCCACTTACGGTCTAAACCGTAGTTAAACTGCCAACCCAGTTGGCCTGAAAGAGAGTAGAATAAATGTCACGTGTTAACGGAACCGTAAAATGGTTCAACGACGAGAAAGGTTTTGGTTTCATTGAGCAAGAAGGCGGCAAAGATGTTTTTGTTCACTTCAGTGCAATTAATGCTTCTGGGCGTAAAACCCTAGTTGAAGGCCAAAAAGTTACCATGGCAGTTACTGATGGTGCTAAAGGTCCTCAAGCTGAAGATGTGATCCCTGAATAATTCAGGCAGTATTGAAAGTGGCAACTAGCCACTTTCTTTTTTTATACCCCATCAAATTTGCCATGTATGTTCATGCCCTGCTAAGTTAGTAATATAGGTCATAAAATAAGAACATTACATGTCTAAAATCCAATTATACGG
The DNA here is from genome assembly GCA_051277445.1 of Bermanella sp. Taxonomy (GTDB): domain Bacteria; phylum Pseudomonadota; class Gammaproteobacteria; order Pseudomonadales; family Oceanobacteraceae; genus Bermanella. The sequence continues at coordinate 2,123 of JBNMQC010000127.1, forward strand.
CTGGGAAGTCAGTCCGTTTACCGCAAAAGTTTTCACTTACCTCAAGTACAAACAACTTGATCCTCAATATGTCACATCCAGTATTTGGCAACTGAATTTCAAAATTAAAAAAGACGTGGGTCAAATCATCATGCCAGTGGTGTATGACAATAAAGTGGTACTGCAAGACAGCAGCGCCATCGTTGATCACTATGAAGCTAAATACGCCTCTCGATCCGTTATCCCAACCCAGCCTTTACACAAAATATGTTGCTACTTGCTAGAACTATTAGGTGATGAGTGGTTACCTCTTGCAGCCTTACACTATCGCTGGCATTACCCTGAAAACCGAACCTTCATATTTCATGAATTCGGCCGCAGCGCCTTGCCGGGCTTTCCGCGCCTATTACAAACCTATGCTGCAAAAAAAATGGGAGGCAAAATGGCGGGGTATTTACCTATTCTGGGTATCAGTGACGAGATGCAGCAGCCACTTGAAAATAATACCCATACCCTGCTCGATTATTTAAATCAACACCTGTCCCAACATCCATTCTTATTTGGCTCTCGCCCCAGCTTGGCAGACTTTTCCATGTATGGGCCGTTGTACGCGCATTTACACAGAGACCCATTCCCTGAGAACTTATTAAGCCCGTATCCTCACGTTATACAGTGGATCAACACCTTAAATGGCCCCATCAACCTGTACCAAGGTGAATGGTTGTCATCACCGACTCTGCCAATTAGCCTATTACCCATACTGCAGGTCTGGAGCCAAACTCATGTGCCGTTAATAAAAGCCAGTATTCAAGGGTTTAACGAGTGGTGCAATCAGCATCCAAACAGCGAACGCTTACCACGAGCATTTGGACGCACCACCCTGAACATCAACGGACAACAATCCAGCCGATTAAACCTGAGTTATGTTCTATGGATGTGGCAGCGCATACAGGCTGTTTACCAAACCTTGGCCCCCGAAGATAAAACCAGTGTGGATACGCTACTCAAGCAACTGGATATTCTAGACATGATGCGCACACCTCTGCCGCGTAAAATTCAATTAAAGCAGTGCCGATTGCATCTAGAGCCATGCTAAACTGCTGATACTTGTATTAAGGATTCGTTATGCAAAACGTTATTGTTCATGATTCAAATGGTATCCCTTTACACCTTTTCGAAAAAAACTCATACGCCCAGTGGCTAGAAAAACAAGATACATTCGTTAAAAATTGGCTTGAGCAAAGCCAATTCAAGGCGCAAGGTCTCGCCCTGATCCCTAGCAAAGAAGGTCAACTTGAAACCGCTATTTTTGTAAGTGACGATTTATCCCAGTTTTTTGCCTGTGCCGATCTCGCTAAATTACTGCCTGCGAAAACCTTTGTACTGAATACAGAGCCAGAACACCAATTGAATGCTGTCATCACATTTGGTTTAGCCAGCTATCGTTTTGAAAAGTACAAAACCATTACTCAGGGCCAAGCTAAACTGGCCGTAGCGGACTCCGCCGTCGTTGAGCAAGCCCAGAAGTTTATCGATGCGGCCACGCTAGTGCGTGACATGATCAACACACCCGCCAGCGACATGATGCCACAACATATGTCGGCGACCATGGCGGCCCTTGCCACTGAATTTAGCGCACAATACAGTGAAATTATTGGCGACGATTTGCTGACTCAAAACTACCCAACCATTCATGCCGTTGGGCGCGCCAGCTGCCATGCCCCCCGCCTTTTGGATATGCGCTGGGGTCAAGCTAACCACCCTAAAGTGACATTAGTAGGTAAAGGTGTGTGCTTTGATAGCGGTGGTCTTGATCTAAAACCTGGCTCCGCCATGCGTAACATGAAAAAAGACATGGGTGGTGCAGCCCATGTGTTAGGCCTTGCTCGCTTGATCATGAGCCATAACTTGCCCATTAATCTGCGCGTGCTGGTGCCAAGTGTTGAGAATGCAGTATCCGATAATGCATTTCGCCCAGGGGATGTACTCACCACTCGCCATGGGCTAACCGTAGAAATTGACAATACTGACGCCGAAGGCCGCTTGGTCTTGTGTGATGCCCTCAGTGAAGCCAATAACGACGAGCCAGAGCTCATCATTGACTTTGCCACTCTAACAGGCGCATGCAGAGTGGCCCTAGGCACTGAGCTGCCAGGTTTCTTTGCCAATGACCAAGCGACGGCCAATGCCCTGATGCTAGCCAGTGAGAGAAGCCAAGACCCCGTTTGGCAACTGCCTTTGCATCAAGCCTATAAAGACATGCTCAAAAGCGACATTGCGGACATGGTGAACAGTGTTCCGAGCCCCTTTGGTGGCGCAATTACCGCAGCCTTGTACCTTGAAGCATTTGTGAATAAACAAACCCCTTGGGTTCATTTTGATGTCATGGCTTGGAACAACCGAAGCCTACCTGGTCGCCCTGTGGGTGGTGAGGCCATGGGGATCCGTGCTGTATTTGATATGCTCGCGAACAAGTACCAGTAAAATAGCCCTTCCTGCGGCCTTCCAGAAAGCCGCAGGGTGATTTCCACTATGCGCCCTTCACAAATGGCGTAAAATCCCTATAATCCCGCCCAACTGACTCAATCAGCCTTAAAATTAATCAATGCGCCGAAATTACGCTTCGGTTAGCAGGAGAAAATATGACCCAGTCTCAACACACTGGCAGCATCGTCGTATGCGCCATGTACAAGTTCGTTACCCTCGACAATTTTGAAGCCATTCGCCCGAACCTATTAAAGGTGATGGAAGACAACCTCATTCGCGGCACCTTGCTATTAGCAAGTGAAGGCATCAACGGCACAGTAGCCGGATCTCGTGAAGCCATCGACACCTTACTGGCTTGGTTCAAACACGACGAACGTCTTGCTGACATCGACTACAAAGAATCCTATACCGACATTCCACCGTTTCACCGCACAAAAGTGAAACTGAAAAAAGAAATCGTCACCATGGGCGTTGAAGGTATCGACCCAAAACAAGTGGTGGGCACTTATGTTGACCCTAAAGACTGGAACGATTTAATCAGCGACCCAGAAGTGGTATTGGTCGATACCCGTAACGACTACGAGTATCAAGTGGGCACATTTAGAAATGCCATCAACCCAAATACAGAAACCTTCCGTGAGTTCCCACAATATGTGAAGGACAACCTTGACCCAGCTAAACACAAAAAAGTCGCCATGTTCTGTACTGGCGGTATTCGCTGTGAGAAATCCACCGCGTATATGAAAGAGCAAGGTTTTGAAGAGGTCTACCACCTAAAAGGCGGCATCTTAAAATACTTAGAGGATGTGCCTGAAGATAATACCCTATGGGATGGAGAATGCTTTGTGTTTGATGAGCGCGTCACCGTCAACCATAAGCTAGAAAAAGGCGAATATGATCAGTGTCATGCGTGTCGCTTACCGATCACCGAAGATGAAAAGCTAGATGCGCGCTATCAAAAAGGCGTGAGCTGCCCTCACTGCTATGACAAGCTAACCGACGAGCAGCGTCAACGCTTTGCAGAACGCGAAAAACAAGTCGAACTTGCCAAGCGACGCGGTGAAGCCCACATTGGCTCCGAAGTTCAAGATGCCATCGAAGCCCACCGTAAAGCGAAAGAGCAAGAGCGTGAACAACAGCGCTTACGCAGCCTTGCTGGGCAAAAGAAGTAATCAAACGCTTCAATATAAAGCACACAAAAAAGCCGCTAACACTTAAATGTTAGCGGCTTTTTTGTATCACTTACGTGAGCAACTTAGACGATTAAAGAACCGCTAGTGCCGCATCGTAGTTTGGCTCATCAACGGTTTCAGCCACTTGCTCTGAGTGCAATACCTTACCCGCTTCATCAATCACCACAACAGAGCGAGAAAGCAATTTGGTTAACGGGCCAGAAATAAATTCAACACCGTAATCCAAGCCAAAGCTTGAACGGAAGCTCGACGCAACTTTCACATTATCGATGCCTTCAGCGCCGCAGAAACGACTTAACGCAAACGGTAGATCGGCAGACACACAAACCACAGTCGTATTATCTAAAGACGCCGCTTTTTCGTTGAATTTTCGCACAGACGTCGCACACGTTGCCGTGTCCACTGAAGGGAAAATATTCAGGATAACGCGCTTACCCGCTAGATCGGCCAAGGTCAGATCAGATAGATCCCCTTGAGCTAGGGTAAACGCAGGTGCTTGTGAGCCGGGTTTAGGTAATTCACCTTGCGTATCAAATGCATTACCTTGAAGTGAAACTGTTGCCATGATGATTCCTTAGGTTTGTGAATGACGAATATCAGTCTTATTAGAGTGTCATGCCAAGACTAGCTTGCTTCGAAGACTTACGAAAGCAATACTCGGTTGGATCAATAGAAAACACTATTCAACTGGATATTAATGACAAGCGATCTTGAATCAATCATAACCAGCTGCAAACACCCTATTAAAACCATTGATTTACCTCAACAAGGATTCATCCCATGAATTTTGAGCAGTGCTGCCAGTACCTTGCCAGCAAGCCAGAAGCACAACTGAGCTTCCCTTTTGACGAACATGTTCACGTGTACAAAGTCTGCAACAAGATGTTTGCACTGATCAGCCCCAGCAGTATGACCACACAAGGTAACCCCGGAAAGGCTGCGCAAATGAACCTCAAGTGTGACCCATTCCATGCGCAAGAACTCAGAGACGTATTCGACGCAGTGATTCCTGGTTACCACATGAACAAGAAGCACTGGAACACCCTGATACTTGATGGCAGCCTGCCAGAAAATGAAATCATGCGGTTGATGGACCACAGTTATGCATTGGTCGCCAGCAAGCTGACACGTGCTCAAAAGCGCCCACTGGCGCTTAAATATCCTGAAAGCACGTTATATCGTGGCTTAAAGCCGTTCGAGTAAAGCAACACTAGGCAACCCAGCCTCATACCACTAAAATAGACATTTATTGATATTTACCAGTGAGTGCGTCATGGCATCGTTACAAGAACAGCTTTTAAAAGC
>JBNMQC010000128.1:0-7060 GCA_051277445.1 Bermanella sp.
CATGATGCGTTACTACGGTTGCGGCTTGGTTGTACCTGAACAAATGCAAGGTTTAAAAGTATTGGACCTTGGCTGTGGCGCGGGTCGCGATGTGTATGCTTTGTCTGCTATGGTCGGAGAGGCCGGTCAGGTGGTGGGGTTGGATATGACTGATGAGCAATTAAATGTTGCTAGAGAATACCAAGACTACCACGCTGATGTGTTTGGCTATGCCAAATCCAATGTTGAATTCATACAAGGTGATATTGATCAACTGGAAAACCTGCCTTTTGAAGATGGTTACTTCGATCTCATTGTGTCCAACTGCGTGATTAACTTAGTACAAGATAAGCAAAATGTATTACAGCAAGCATACCGCCTACTTAAGCAGGGCGGTGAAATGTACTTTTCAGATGTCTATTGTGATCGCCGAATTCCTGATGAGCTGGTTAAAGACGAAGTCCTTTATGGTGAGTGCTTAAGTGGTGCTTTATATTGGCGCGATTTCTTAGAATTCAGTAAGCAAGCAGGTTTTACTGATCCGCGCTTAGTCAAAGACCGAGTGCTGACCATTGAAAATTCGAAACTTGAGCAAAAAATTGGTCATATGAATTTTTACAGCGCCACGTATCGATTATTCAAAATTGATGGCTTAGAGAGCGCCTGTGAGGACTATGGTCAAGCCGTACGCTATAAAGGCACCATTGAGCACCAGCCGCACTTTATGATGCTGGATGGTCACCATAGAATTGAAACCGGTAAAATGTTTTCGGTTTGTGGTAACACTTATCGCATGCTAAACGACACAAGGTTTAAAGAGCACTTTGATTTTTATGGTGATTGGTCAACGCATTATGGGATTTTTCCTGATTGCGGTACGCCGATTCCATTTGTAACGGATGGAAGCGTTCAGGCAGGTGCTTGCTGTTAATTTAATATGTGTTTTTAAGAGCTGAACTAAAAAATGCCAGATATCCTCTGGCATTTTTTATGGGTCTGACGGTTTACAGTTATATTGAATATGCAAACGTCAAGAGGCTTGGTCAAGCAAATACGGAGTGATGTCGTCTACGTCAATTTGATCCGGGCTTAACACGCGTTTGGCGTATTTTTCCCATACACGAGATTTAACAAACAATTGGTAAAGGTCAGGGTCTATGTGTTCATCTTGAACCATGCGATTCATGATGTTGAGCGATAGACTGATTTTCATAGGATCTTTATAGGGCCGGTCTTTTGCGGTGAGTGCTTCGAAGATATCCGCAATGGCCATCATACGGGCCGGTATCGACATTTGTTCACGGGTAAGGCCTCTCGGGAAACCAGTGCCGTTCATTTTCTCATGGTGACCACCTGCGTATTCAGGCACACGTTTTAACTGTTTAGGAAAGGGCAGACCTTCAAGCATGTCGATGGTGACGGTCATATGATTGTTAATGATCTCGCGTTCTTCACTGGTCAGCGTGCCCCGCTCAATACACAGGTTATAGACCTCATCTTCATTAAGCATAGGCTGTAAGTGGCCATTTATATCGGGCCACTTTAATTGAGCAATAAGTCGAATACGCGCCTTTGATTCATCACTCATGAATTCACCGCCTTTGTTGCTGGTACGTACAAAAGCAAGATCATCTTCTAGTTGTTCAATGTTACGGTCTAGTTCTGCTTTTAATTGTTCGTGGTTGTTCGAGTGATTCAGGCAGGCATTTAAGTATTCGATTTGTAGTTGCTGTTTTAAGCAGTTAAAGCGTGACTCAATCAGTTCAATGCCGTCACGCATTTTATGTAACTTGGTTGATTTTTCTAACACGCTATCGGGTGTGGCCAGTTTGCCGCAGTCATGCATCCATGCGCTGACTCTTAGTTCATACCATTCTTCTTCTGTTAGATTAAAATCTTTGTATTGATCGTTATCCTTGCATGCGGCTTCGGCCATTAATTCCATGAGTAATGGTACACGTTGGCAGTGGCCACTGGTATGAGGGCTTTTGGCATCAATGGCTTTGGCGATGGTTTTAACAAAGGCATCTAATAAATTCTTTAAATCTTGAACCAGTATTTGGTTGTTCAGTGCGATGGCCGCATACAGGGCGAGCCCTTTAAGCAAAGGGATATAACGCTCTGCAAAAGAAATGATTTGGTCAGTGTCGGGGTGTCTGGCGTTAATTAACTGCAGTACACCAATGACTTCTTGTTGGTGATTAAGTAATGGGAATGTCAGTACGCTTTTCGTGCGGTATTGGGTTTGCTCATCAAACTTGCGCGCTCCTGAGAAATCAAATTGTTCAGAGGTGTAGACATCATCAATGTTCACAATTTGCTTGCTCATGGCACTGTAGGCCGCCACGTTGTGGTGATTTTCAGTGCCGTCGTCTTCAAATAAGTCTAAGGGCGGAAAGGGAATCGGCACACCATGCTGGCCGCCCATTTTAATATCTAAAATATCATTCTTGATGATTTCAAATTTTAACTTTGACACGTCACCTTGTTCATCACTTTGTGTTAGATACAAGGTACCGCCTTCACTGTGAGTTAGGTTGATGGCTTCATCTAGTATGCGTTCAATAATTTCTTCGGTGTCATTGGTGGCGGCAAGCTCAATGAGTAATGCTTTTTGAGCATCGCTGATGGTGCGGTTTTCAATGGCGCTTGCTGCAAAGGTTGCCAGTGACATAATCAATGGCTCAATCTCTTCACTAAACGGAATAATGGCCCCCGTGTCAGGGTCTTGTGCATTGATTAGTTGCAACAGCCCAAGGACTTGATTGGCTTCATTAAGCAGGGGAATAGTGAGAACAGACTGGGTGCGGTAGTTATTTGCTTTATCAAATTCCTTAGCGCCCGAGAAATCAAATTGGGTATTGTCGTAGGCGTCGTCGATGTTGATGAGGGTTTTAGCGTGGGCCGTAAACGTCGCCACATAGTGCTGACTGATGTCACCGTTATCTTCATATAACGGGATGCTGGGGAACACTGAACCACCAACCTCGCTAACCAAGCGAATATCTAACGAGTTGTTATGGACAATAGAAAACTGAAGGGCAGTGGCGGGCTGTTTGTTAACAAGATAAAGCGTGCCGCCATCGGCACCGGTTAGGGCTTGGGCTTCATCTAGAATCAGCTCGCACAATTTTGAGATATTGCGCTCGCTAATCAGATTGCGGCCAATGCGCACTAAGCTTTGATAGTTTGATTGCAGCATGATCGTCAGATTTAACGGGTCTGCTGTAAGACTAGTTCAAATATGGCAATCAAATAGAAAATATGGGCTTATTTTTCGCTGGGCCACTGGCAGAAACAGCCTTGGCCCACTTGGTTGTAAAACGCTCGGCTGGTTTGCTCGGCCACACCCAATAGCTGGCTTTCAATGACACTGGTCGTGGCTTGGCTACAAAACGCACCGAAACCCAGCGGGCCAATGTAAAGCAGCTGACTTAATGGCCCCTCAATGAGCACAGAAGGGTTCGCGGGCCACTCTTTCAGTAAACCTGTGTCGATGGCGACAATTTGCGTTTGTGGGTTGAGCGCCTGCAACTGAGGTAGCTCTTGTGCATACTCATTGGGAATTAAGGTTATGTGCTCGTAGTTTAGCGTGTCGCTGACGTTCATGGCCTTGAGCGCATGGGGGCGCGCAAAGCGGTTACACAGGCAATCTGGTAACCATAATTGAATGACTCGTGCCGGTTTTGTTTTTGGGGGTAAGTGCGTGAGCAGTTTGTTAAACCATTGCTCGGTGTAGCTGGCTTGTAGGAAGCTAGGTTGTTGCTGGGTAAACTCATGAATGTAGCGTGACTGAAACCAACTAAGGGCAATCAGCACGGTCATAAGCCACAATCCTAGTGCGACAAAAATGCTGATTACTAGGGTGTTTGAAGACGGTTTAGACGGACTCATCAGCCTTGCATTTTGTTCTGGTTTTTCATTTTAATTGCCGCAAGCTCAAGGGCTTTAGCGATCTTCTCACGATCATAGTTATTGATGCGGTTGGTATCCATGTACATGGAGAAACCTGGCAGTTCATGCTCTATAAATGAAGACTTCGCCGCCAAGTTATGACGGAAGTCCACAGCCTCATAAACAGATACTGGGCGAGAGAAGCCTTTCGCGCTGATGGTGCCTTTTTCGCGACAGACAATTTTATCCTGAACCAGGGCACACGCTTCATGAGAAAGCAGTATCTCACCGGCTTCGGCTGCGCTTTCAAGGCGGCTAGCCATGTTCACTTCTCGACCAATAATGGTGTAATCCATACGGGATTCAGTGCCAAAGTTCCCCACGGTGCAGTAACCGGTATTAATGCCCATGCGTATCTCTAATGGCGTTTGGACACCCTGAGCACGCCATTGTTGCCTCAACACCTTCATGTGTTTACGCATTTCAATGGCCATGGCCACACAGGCGAGGGTGTCTTTTTTCGCGCCTTGAGTTTTTGGGTCACCAAAGAAAACCATGATGCTATCGCCAATGTACTTATCGATGGTGCCGCCGTATTTGAGGGCTATGTTGGTCATCTCGGTTAAATAGTTGTTGAGCAGTTCTGTCAGGGCTTCGGACTCTAATTGCTCCGATAATGCGGTGAAGCCTTTAATATCCGAAAAGAACACCACCAGCTTTTTACGTTGGGTCTCCAACTTCACCTCACGGCTACCAGAGAAAATAGACTCCCAGATTTGTGGCGAGATATATTTGGCCACCTTGCTTGAAAGCACTCGCTGCTTGGTTTGTTCGGTTTGTAATTCGTTGTGCAGTTTCTCAAGCTGCTTGGTTTGCTTGCCTGCGTAAAAAGACGCCACCGCAAGGTGAAACGTCATGGCCAGAGCAGAGGCCACATTAATAAGGTGAGGGGCTTCAAAATTGGGCTGAAAACCAAAGATTAATGTACCCATGTATGCACCGACAATGGCGCTGAACAAGCAGGCAAACCAGGTGCCCACGCTGCCCAATGACATGACCGATGTATTGACCATCACGCAAAACAAAATACTGGGAACGATGGCAAAATCCATATAAGCCAGTAAACAACCAACCAACATAGCGTCAATCGCAATAAAAATGGGACGTCTAAGGTGATAAAAGCGCTCGGGAAACTTCTTGTTAATGAAAAGCGCCAGGATAGGGTAGGATAAACACAGGGCCAACACCTCATGCTCATAGCCTGACCAAGCACCAATGCGGTTACCCAATACAATCGTCAACGCGCCTGCAATAAAACCAACGCTGCGAGAGTAGAATTCATATAAAACGGCGGATTGTGATTCTTGGCTGGTGTTGGTCATTGATCTAATTGATAATTCTGTAATACAGCTGCATCGGTGCAGAAATGAGAGGCTATTTAATACTTAGAAAGCCTTGGGTGCAAGGCTCTGCACTGGACATAACATAAATTAATTGAAGTAAAACAAAAAGATATAAGGCAACGCATTGAATACAGTCATTCAGCTGCTACAAAATCGAGTATCTTGCCCGAAATTGGCCGCCCCAGCGCCAAACGAGGACGAACTCCAAGCCATACTAGGGTGTGCACTAAGAGCGCCAGATCACGGGCGCCTTAAGCCTTGGGTCTATCATGTGATTCAAGGGGATGCGCTGACCAAGCTGGGAGAAGTTTTCGTACAAGCCCTTGACGGCCAAAATGTTGCCAATGACAAGATTGAAAAAACACGCAACATGCCATTGCGAGCGCCATTGCTGATTGTTGCGGTGTGTGAGCCACAAGCCAATGCAAAAGTACCAGCAATGGAACAAGTCTTAGCCGTAGGGGCAGGGATTCAAAACATGCAGGTTGCGATTAGCTCATTGGGGTATGGTTCCATATGGCGAACAGGGCAAATGGCACATGCCCATGTGGTAAAACAAGCCTTTAATGTCAGCGAGCAGGGTGAAATTGTGGGCTTTTTATATGTGGGCACCCCAGAGAAAACCCCAAATAAGCCCGTTACCGATGTTGAGCAGTATGTTAAATACTGGGAATAGTGCTTAAAAATCAAGGAATTACTTGCACTTGAGGAGTCGCTTTGTATAATACGCCGCCTTAAAGCTGTGCACAAAAAGGCTTTAACTGACTTGTTTTATGGGTTTATTCAAGTATAAAAAACAAAATCTGATATTGCGGTGAGGTGTCCGAGTACCGACTCGAAGAGACTTCACGAGCATAATTGCGAAGCAATCGCGTGCGACTTGTTTGGGGATTGATTCAAGTATAAAAAAACAAAATCTGATATTGCGGTGAGGTGTCCGAGTGGCCGAAGGAGCACGCCTGGAAAGTGTGTATACGGTAACGTATCGAGGGTTCGAATCCCTCCCTCACCGCCACTTATTTTAAAAGCCCGAATACGAAAGTGTTCGGGCTTTTTCGTTTCTGATTCGAGCAAAATTCAGAGGGAGGGCGAGAATCCTCGACAGGGTTCGACTGCGCGCAGCGCAAGCACGGAGCGAAGCGACGAGTCCGCAGGACGATTAATTCTCCCTCACCGCCACTTATTCTAAAAGCCCGAATACGAAAGTGTTCGGGCTTTTTCGTTTCTGATTCGAGCTAAGTCTTGAGGGGTGTAAGAATCCTCTGTTGCTTATGCACACCATTTAAAAGCTGGCCTTTAAACACAATGCTCCTTGCAGTCATTATTCTTGTATAAATAAGGCTCTTCCATTTATTTAAACAGAATAGGGGTCACTAAGAAAACCGCTTTAAAAATGCTAACAAATAAGAAAAAAGTATTATCAAGTAATTTGGATATACGTCAGTCGACATATATCCAAGAATTTAAGGTCTCGAGACGGTGTATTAAGATAAATGATCACATGACGTATATCCCCGAAATTAGGCATGAATAGGGTGATCATCAGCAAAAAGTAGTCGTTACAAAAAAGATAAGTAAATGAAAGGTCTATAGATGCACAAATGTTCTACTACGACGCAAAAAAAGGGATGGCATATTTGCCAAAGCGCGCTGGATACCCCATGATTGCTGCCATATATTAAAATGAGTGGCGTGATTGGTCTCGGCAAACACGTCACCGATAAAAAACGTCATGCGACGTTGAATAAACTGTTAAATGCATGGAGCACCTGTGAACAATCTAA
>JBNMQC010000129.1:0-6802 GCA_051277445.1 Bermanella sp.
AACGCATTCGAAACCCAGTTAAGCAGCAGCCAGGTGTATCTGGATGAGAATGGCACGGCCCAATCCATTGCCGCGGACAGTGACGTTATTTTTGAGCGGTCTTTTCAGCGCGGGCAGATGTATTGGTACGAAAGCGTCAAGCAAGAAGGCCCCATCAACACCGTGGGACTGTTTTATTCAGTCGAAACCAGTCCTGCTAGTGTGGACATCAGCTCAACCAATGCCAGCCTATTCGATGGGCGTTTTTCGGGGTTTGGCTTCAGTTTTGGACGAATCAAGGATGACAAGGGCTTGAACTTCCAGTGGCGCTTAAACCTAGCTCAGCTGGATACGGATTTTAGCAACGATGCAACGGACCATCGCGCCCTTTCGTCTTTAGAAAGCACCGTATATCAGGTTCAGCTGTCGTTAGATTGGCATTATCGCTACTACCTTAGACCTTACTGGTATCTTGTTCCCAGTTTCCACTATCAATACAGCAACATATTACAAACTCAACTGCAGCCTGAGTTTGTGGAGCATGAGTCACTGCGTTTTACTCAAGTCAGTGGCTTTATTGCCATCAGGCGATATTTCTAAAAGGCAGATAAACTAAGCTCGCTGCTGGGCATCTTCATCAAAATCAAAGGTGGCCTGCAGCTCTTGCTGCTCCACCTCAATGCAATTTCGACCACGATGCTTGGCATCATAAAGTAAGGCATCGGCACGCTCGAGAGTTTGCTCAATGGTCTCGGGGGATTTAAAAGCAGTAATCCCTGCGGATAAAGTAAGCTCAAGACCTGGGGCTTCACTAAAATGCATTTCACGCCATCTCTCGGCCATGCGCTGACACACGCCATGGGCGGCATCCAAGTTGGTGTCCGCCAGCACTAACACAAATTCTTCCCCACCCAAGCGCGCGCCAATGTCCACTTCGCGTAAAGCGCTGGACATCAAATTTGCAAATGACTTAAGCACCTTATCGCCAAAAGGATGGCCATATTTGTCGTTTACTTTTTTAAAGTGGTCCAAGTCTAAATAACACACCACAAAGCCATATCGGCTGCGGTTAGCCAGTGCACGTTGCTGAGATAGCATCTGCATTAAATAACGGCGATTGTACAACCCGGTGAGCTCATCTGTAATGGCAAGCTCTTCGATACGCGACACTGCGCCTTTTAATTCACGATGACGGTCACCCAGAGATTGGCGCAAATTGCTGAATTCATTGCCCATCAATACAAAGCCGCACAGGGATAAACCAAATCCCACAAAGACAAAAAACTCTTGTGACAAATCGATATCGTCAGGACGATACTGATACACCCACATTAGGCTCGCCAGATAACAACTGATGGTAAATAAGGTAAATCCGTAGAAGCCGCGAATGGATAACCTAAACGCACCAAACGACATAACCAACAAATACCCCATGAGCATCAAGGGGCGAATATCATGCAAGAAACACATTAAGACACTGATACAAGAGGTGACCCATACCATTTGCGGCAAGGTCATACTGGCATCTTTAAAACGTAAGTTGCCCGATAAGGCAATAATGAGAACAAACACACTGTGGCCTAACCACATGGTGACAGTCAGGGTTAACACATAAGCAGTAGGAATAACAAAGTAGCCAAGATGCGACGCCAACCAACACAATAATAGCAAGGAGAGCACACCGAGATTCGACAATACAGAACGCCTTAAACGCAAGGCCTGCTTTTGAGATTGCAGCATCGTCTTTCCTTGGCGCTAACGATAAACGCCACTATTATTTTTATGGTGGGCCATCTTACGCGCTTGTTCGCACTCTTGAAACCGTATCTAACCAACCGTTATAAAGGGCATTTCTTTCAGTGTCTTTCATCTTAGGATTGAACTCGGCCTGCTCTTTCCAAAGCACGCATACCTCTTCAATACTGGCAAACACACCGCCACTTAATCCAGCTAAAAACGCGGCTCCAAGCGCAGTGGTTTCAGTAATGACGGGACGTTCAATGGGCAGATCTAGAATATCCGATAAGAATTGCACAACCCAATCATTGACCACCATACCGCCATCCACTCTTAAATGAGCTGGCATGGCTTGGTCTTTTTTCATGGCTTCGAGCAAGTCACGAGTCTGATAACACACGCTTTGCAGACCCGCCGTCACGATCTCAGCAATCCCGGTATCTCGACTTAAACCCATAATGGCACCACGTGCATCAGGGTCCCAGTAAGGCGCCCCCAATCCCGTAAACGCAGGCACCAAATATACGTGATTATTGGCGCCCACTGATTGCGCCAAATCAAGGGTTTCGCTGGCATGTTGAATCAGTTTTAAGCCATCTCGAATCCACTGAATGGTGGCCCCTGCCATAAAAATACTGCCTTCTAAGGCGTAATGAGTCACATCACCAATTTGATACGCCACAGTGGTTAACAGACGGTGTTGGCTCTTGCGAGGGGTATCGCCCGTATTCAGGATCAAGAAACACCCCGTGCCATAAGTACTTTTTGCCATGCCTTCTTTAAAACAGGCTTGGCCAATAAGCGCGGCTTGCTGGTCACCAGCAATGCCTCCCACGTGAACAGACTCACCAAAAATGTCAGCATGGGTATAGCCAAACTCACAGCTGGACGGATGAATGCTTGGCAGCATGGACTTAGGCACATCAAACATCGCTAGCAGCTCATCGTCCCACTGTAAGGCATGAATATCACACAACAAGGTACGCGAGGCATTGGTCACATCGGTTTTGTGCTCACCGGTCAAACGCCACAAAATAAAGCTGTCGATCGTACCAAACGCTAACTCGCCTTTTTGCGCACGCTCACGGGCCCCATCTACATGGTCGAGAATCCATTTAATTTTGGTAGCGGAAAAATAAGGGTCTAAGAGCAGGCCCGTTTTTTCACTGACCAGATCTTCTAAACCCTGCTCTTTTAATTGCGCGCAAAATGGCGCAGTGCGTCGATCCTGCCAAACAATTGCATTATGGATGGCTTTTCCGCTTTGCTTATCCCATATCACCGTGGTTTCGCGTTGATTAGTAATGCCTATACTCGCGATATCTTGAGGCCCTAACTTGGCCATGGCCAGCGCGTTCTTACACACGGATAAAACCGATGACATGATGTCTTCAGGGTCGTGCTCAACCCAGCCCGATTGAGGGAAATGCTGAGGGAACTCTTGCTGTGATTGCGCCACGATTTGCGCTTTTTCATTAAATACAATGGCACGGGAACTGGTGGTGCCTTGATCAATGGCGAGAATGAACTGACTCATGTGAATGCCTGGAAATTATTATTATGGACAAATTAGCCGCTTATTATGCCTGACAATTGTCGATTTCACTTTAGTAAATTTGAGCTAACCTTAAATACAGAAGCCATGAAGGATTAAGCTTAGTGACGCCATTATGAAAAAGAACCTACCGATTACCGATAACGAGCGCGTAGTTGAAAGCCACGAGCGGATCATTTCATCTACTAACCTCAAGGGCGCGATTGAACACGTCAATCAAGACTTCCTTAACATTAGCGGCTTCACTGAAGACGAGCTGATTCATAAAAACCACAACATTGTACGCCACCCTGATATGCCCCCTGCCGCATTCGAACAAGCATGGGACTATCTAAAAAAAGGTAAGCAATGGAAAGGGATTGTGAAAAACCGCTGTAAGAATGGCGATTACTATTGGGTCGATGCTTTCATCACGCCTGTGAAAGAAAACAATCAAGTGGTTGGTTATGAGTCCGTGCGTTACAAGCCCACGGCCGAGTCCATTGAGCGCGCTGAAAAAGTATACAATCGACTGAACAAAGGCCGCTCGGCATTTCCGTCACAAGATAAATTTAAAGCGCTTCCCCTTGGACAAATTTTTAGCGTCATACTGGGTTTATCCGCCGTGGCCATTGGCCATTATTTCAGCCCGTTAATGGCCCTGATTCCCGTGGCCGGCTTAGCGTTTGTACAAGGCAATGCTCTGCGAAACTTAAAATTGGTCTTAAGAAAAGCGCGCACCATCACGCAAGACCCTCTCGCCTCTTACATTTACACCGGGCGCAATGACGATGTAGGTGAGATTCTAATGGCGTTTGAGCACATGCAAAGCCAGATCATAACCCTGCGCGAGCGCATTCAAGATACTTGCGTGCCCATTCAGCAAGCCAGTGGCATCAGCCATCAAGCCGCCGAAAACAGCCTAATTAAGCTCAATGAGCAATTGGATGCTGCCACCATGTTTGCAGCAGCATTTGAGGAGGTCACAACACAATTTGACTCCATTTCTGATTCGGTAAACGAAACCGCTCAGCAAACCGAAAAAGCACAAAATGATATGCAAACCAGTGAACACCAAATGCAAAAAGCGAAAACCACACTGGAAGCCATGGTTGAAACCATCAACCAAGCGAGCAGCAATGTGCAAAAATTATCTGAGCATTCTGAATCCATTCACAGCTTTCTTGAAGTCATACAAGCCATTGCCGAACAAACCAACCTGCTGGCACTGAACGCGGCTATCGAAGCGGCGCGGGCTGGCGAACAAGGCCGAGGCTTTGCTGTGGTAGCCGATGAAGTACGTACACTGGCAAACCGAACTTCTGAATCCACTGAAGAAATCCGTCGCATCGTGGACCAACTTCGCCATGGCGCACAAGGCGCCACCGAAGTCATGGACCAATCACGCGAGCAAGCATCCGGCAACGCCGAGCAAATCAAAGACACTTACGCCACGCTTCAACAAGTGCGCCACAGTGTTGATGAAATAAACGAGCAAATGAGCACCATCAACCGCGCGGTTCAAGAGCAGCGACAGGGCAGCGAAGAAATCACCAAACACATGGATACAATTCGCCAAAGCGCCCAAGACAACACAGAAAGCGCAGAAGACTCACGAGAGGCCGCCACGAAAGTCACTAAGTTGGTGGACGAGCAATTTAATATAATTGAACGTTTCCGCTAGCTTTCATCCCTTCTAGCACTGGGCTATAGTTCGCTATCGCCGTATTAAAATAAAAGGTAGCTCAGTGTCTTCATTTTTCATTATCAGCATCATGACCAACGACCGCCCAGGTATCGTCGATACCCTGTCTGGCATCATTAAAGACAACCAAGGCAATTGGTTAGAAAGTCGCATGACGCAACTGGCAGGTAAATTCGCCGGGATCGTAAAAGTACAAATCACCGAACAAAACGTAGCGGGCTTAGAATCAGCACTGAATGAATTAAAGCAATCAGGCTGGGTCATTAACACCGAGTACGCAAACGACAGCGCCGCGGACAGTCAGGCCAATGCAAAAGTAAGCATCATCGGTAACGACCGCCCTGGTATCGTGAAAGATGTGGCCCAAGCATTATCGGTTCTTGCTGTAAACGTATTGGAATTGAACACCCAGTTTGAAAGTGCGGCCATGAGTGCCGAGCCGTTATTTAAAACAAAAGCGCGCGTACACATTCCTGAAGGCGTGGATTTTGACGATGTGCGTGATGCACTTGAGCAGCTGAGCAACGAGCTGATGGTTGAGATCAATCAAATTTAAACCGCTTTATCATTACCCATAAAAAAGGAAGACCTAATGTCTTCCTTTTTTATGGCAAATAAAACCGTATCAAACCTTACGATTACTGAATGGGGTACAGCACGATATCTTGATAACCGGTAATCACTTCAATGTGCCCAGCCAAAGCTTGATCCAATGCCACGTCGGAGGTATCCGTAATCAGTGGTCGGCCATTTAATTGTGATAATTTCGTTTTTGTCGAAACAATCTTTAGGTGTTCACGCCCTACTCGCTTAATCACTTCGCTACTTAACTGCTGATTACCGCGACCAAATACATGCCCTTGCCCGCCAATCACACTGACGATAATCCGTGCATTTGGATATTGATCAAGCAAGGCTAAAATTTGTTGCTCGCTGACATCTTGCGCAATGACCTCTTCATTGAGCATGGCATCCACACCCAATAAGGTGCTGGGCAAATGCAAATAATCCATCAAGTGTTGCGTGGTCTTACCTGAGCCGACTAAATACAGCACATCTGGCTCCAGCTCTTGAGCAAGAAAAGCGGCTAAGTCATCCAACACCAGCTCCTCCTGCTCAATACCACCTTGCTTAACCGATTGCACAAATTGTCCCGCTTGCGGCACCAACATCTCGCCATACAGCTTGGCTTTTACTTGATTATTACGAAAGGCGTCTTCATCAATATCGCGCACGTCTTGAGGTTTTAAATCCACCAGCTGGCCGGTTACCAACATACGAATGACTTCGCCCGATGCGCTGGGGGTCACACCATAAACGCCGCTATGGATCTTCACCCCAGCCGGTATACCCAATACAGGACACGCATCTTCAATCACCTGACACACATCACGAGCCGTCCCATCACCGCCGGCAAAGACAATTAAATCCATGCCTAATTGCTTTAAAGCAAGGGCTGCATGTTGGGTATCATGGGCGGTGGTAGTTTGATGGCTTCCCCCCTCTATTAGGGTGTATGGCCAGCCAAGTTGCTCCATCACACGTTGGCCCATGTCGCCTGGGCAGGTGGACACCTGAATCTGATCCTTAAGATCGTCTAAGGTAGCCAGGGCGGTCATGGTTCTTAGGCCTGCTTTAGCTTTTGCGCCCAGCGCCAATGCTTCCTCAGCCATGTTATCACTGCCTTTTAAGGCGACACTGCCCCCAAGACCGGCTAAGGGATTAATAATAAGACCCAGCTTAAACATGTTACTTCCAGCTAAAATTTGCTCGCTATAATACGCCAATTCCTCGGTATTGAGTAATCCACTGCGCGAACTGAGTTACAAAATCATTACAATAATTAA
>JBNMQC010000130.1:0-6795 GCA_051277445.1 Bermanella sp.
GTTTTAAATCATTGCCCTAAATGACTTTAGGCCTTCTTCACAAACTTAGCGGTGACCATCATGTCACCCGTGCCATCTACTTTACAGTCCAGTTGATGGTCTTTGCCTTCAACAATGCGCTTAATAACGGCCTTTGTGCCGATTTTAAGTACTTGCGAGCTACCTTTGACCTTTAAGTCTTTTATAAAAGTAACCTTATCACCCTCAGCCAACAAAGTGCCATTAGCGTCTTTCATGACGATGGCGTCCGCATCTGGCTCGTCTGGGTTCCATTCATGAGCACATTCTGGGCAAACCAAATGGCTTTGATCTTGATAAACAAATTCGGATTGGCACTTAGGACAAGGCGGTAATGACATAATAATAGCTTTTTAACAGAACATTATGTCTATGGTAATAAATCGGACGAGGGTTGGCGAATGGATTTTGAATTAGCCGCTTCAACATGAATTAAAACTACTTCATTGGCATCTAACGCTTGCCATTACGGTTTAATCCCGTACATGGCTTTGTTATATTATTCTTCGCCATACGACTCTTCTATTTTCTTAGAAAGTGCAGTAAGAAAGATCTTACGCTTTTCAGATTCTTCCGTCGTTTCATTCCTAGGAACCGGAATAGATGTTTCATAACCCCCTGTATCATCATAAATCCTAACCCAAGATGTAGGTGTGAAGTTATTCAGATTGCTTAGAAATGGAATTACGGCCATTAAAAGTAAGACTGGCGCTAATAAAGGTATTTTTTCATTATATTCTGAGAAAAATATGACTAACGAAGATATTGCCAATATAAACAATACCCTTAACATTTTTATCTTTTCCATATCATAAGACTTACCGTACCCGAATTTAGGAGATAAGTTCTCAAGTAGATAAGGTGTTTTACCCGATGAGAATTTACTCTTATGAGCTGAGTAAAAACATAAATCATCGAAACTGTACTCAAACAGTTCACTTTTATTCTTAATCTTTAACGTGTCGATATTCATCAATCCAACTCAAAAATTATAACGCTTGCCAGCAGGGGCCGAGTGAAACGAGGTCCAGCCAGCTTGCTGGCGAATTGGCTGGCTTTGTTAGTTTTAAATGAATTCAATAACAAAAGATAAGCCTTGTTTATGTTCATTAAATTTAATCTTTGGTAAAGAGGTGTAATTATCAGCCTCTTCTAGAAATAGTGCGGATAATTCTACCCCATAGATTTTTACAACCATTCCAACTGCTTTATCATGAAATAGTAAAGGGGCAACCTCTACTGTTTCGGCAGTTTGAAACTCATCGCCTTTCTTTAAGCTAATACGATAATGCACATGGCGTAGTATCTTGTTTTTCGAAAATACGAGTTCTGATAATCTTTCTACAGGGATTTTAGGTTTTTCACTATGAAATTCTGATAATCCAATATAAGTCTTTAATATCCACCTTGAAAATCGATCGGCATTAATTTTCTTTCGATGTACTGAAAATTTACGTGCGCTAGATTTCGATCTTATCAAACTGAGATCATTTGCATATTTCAATGCATTGGCAAAGTTAATTGCTTCTTGATCATATTCTGACAGCATTGAATTATGTGTTTGGCACAATGACTTTGTTACAAGCCTTTCTATTCCAATCTCCTTCTCTTCCCCATTAAGAAATGGAAACCCCGTAACTTTGACTATATTTCCAGAGAATAAGCCCTTTGAAACATAGTGCTCTCTAGACTGGATTTTGTCACAAGGTGAGACTTTACTGGCCCAACATTTCATCCTTGATCCTCAAACTAACATTTTAATCGTGCGCGTGCTCACTTTTGCAGTTTTAATACAGCTAAAATACAACAAAAAATCGCATTTAAAACAGCAACTTACAAACACTTTATTACTAATCATACCTGTAAAAACGAGCGCGCAAAATAATTTAAAAATAACGGGGTCTCGTTATTTCGGTTATTGTTATTGTAAGCCTATAAATTTAAAGCATTTTCGATTTATTAACTAGGTAAAAACGAGCACTTTATTCCAGACTTTTTGAGCTAAACACCCTGTATTTGGTTAAAAACCCTAAATCAACTGTCTATCTAACCAGTCAACTGTCTGCGAGTTAAAAAGAATAAAATATCCGATTTATTCATACGTATCGGCTATTTAATGTTTAGTTGTATCAAATTCATACAACACACATCACCCAATTTGCTCTAATTTTTTAATGGTCAGCATTCGAAAATCAAACATCCAAAAGCGGCTTATTTTTATCAGCGCTCTCTTTCAATCATTTTAACGCCTAATGGTTTTTTCTTTTTAAACCTAGTGATTCACTTTAATTAATACCTCGAGTGTGTGGCCGTTTTCGTTATGGGCGCGATGTCAAATAGAGCCCTATGCTGTGGCCACGAGACTCACTTGTGCGCACATACAGAATAAAGTGAAGCAAGCGTTCAGCCCGCAATTGAGTGCCAACCTGAAATTTATGTTGGCATGCGATACAATTGCACATCAATTTAACATATGAATGCTGACAAGCTGGGCCATAGGCCTTGCAGGCTTGTGCGCGAACACCTAATGTTAAATATGTCTATCACCCAATTGAGGACAACATGCCAAATCCTAACGATAAATACAGTATTCACAGTACTGACTATACAGTGGGTCAACATAACGTTCAGCGATGGGGGTTTGACGTTCACAACCCTGTATTCGGAACCAGTGCGGCGCTCATTCTTGCCTTTTTAGTTACAGTTTTAGTAATGGACTCCGCTACCGCTAAAGCGGCCTTAGACGGTTTAAAGTGGGACATCATAGGCGCCTTTGATGGCTTCTTTATGTGGTCTGCTAATATTTTCGTCATTTTCTGTTTAGCCCTTGTGGTTTCACCGTATGGTAAAATCCGCCTTGGTGGCGACAGCGCAAAACCAGAACACTCTATCCTTTCTTGGCTGGCGATGTTGTTTGCGGCAGGCATGGGCATCGGTTTGATGTTCTGGGGGGTGGCTGAACCCGTCGCATATTTTACCGGCTGGTATGAAACCCCACTTGGGGTAGAAGCCAATACACCTGAAGCCGCGCGTATGGCGCTTGGTGCGACCATGTATCACTGGGGTCTGCATCCTTGGGCGATTTACGCTGTGGTGGCGTTATCACTTGCCTTTTTTACCTATAACAAGGGTTTGCCTTTATCCATTCGTTCGGTCTTCTACCCTATTTTAGGCGATCGCGCTTGGGGCTGGCCTGGTCACATCATTGATATTCTAGCGGTACTCGCTACGTTATTTGGTTTAGCGACGTCACTGGGCCTTGGTGCCCAACAAGCCGCTGCGGGTATTAACCATGTGTTTGGCATCGAAGCCAGCACAGGTTTGCAAATCACTGTGATTATCGGTGTAACACTGCTTGCGATTGTGTCTGTGGTTCGTGGTTTAGAAGGCGGCGTTAAGCTGCTAAGTAACGTAAACATGGTGATCGCGATTGTGTTGTTGGTATTTGTTGCGCTAATGGGTTTTGCCATTGCAATGGGTACGATCCCCACCACTATTATGGCCTACGTTGAAAACATCATTCCTTTAAGCAACCCCCATGGCCGTCCTGATGAAGCTTGGTTCCAAGGCTGGACTGTTTTCTACTGGGCGTGGTGGATTTCTTGGTCCCCATTTGTGGGCATGTTCATCGCGCGTGTATCTAAAGGCCGTACCATTCGCGAGTTCATCACTGCGGTTTTATTAGTGCCAACCTGTGTCACCATAATTTG
This sequence comes from Bermanella sp., assembly GCA_051277445.1. Classification (GTDB taxonomy): domain Bacteria; phylum Pseudomonadota; class Gammaproteobacteria; order Pseudomonadales; family Oceanobacteraceae; genus Bermanella. The sequence goes on from JBNMQC010000130.1 coordinate 3,729, forward strand.
GATGTCAATTTATGGCGGCATTGCCATAGAGCAAGTCACTCAAGGTATTGGTGCTCTTGGCAAAGATGGTTTAACAGAGGTTCCGCTGGCCATGTTCCAAATGTTTGATGCCATGCCGTTTGGTGCAATACTTTCTGTGATTGCAATTGTGCTGGTCTTGGTATTTTTTATTACCTCTTCTGACTCAGGTTCTCTGGTGATCGACAGCATTACCGCAGGGGGTAAGATTGATGCACCCGTGCCTCAGCGTATTTTCTGGGCGTCTACCGAAGGTGCTATTGCTGCTGCGTTGTTATGGATTGGCGGTACTGAGGCCATACAAGCGCTGCAAGCAGGCGCTATTTCAACCGGCCTACCGTTTACCTTTGTCTTGCTGGCCATGTGTGTCAGCTTACTAATGGGCTTAAGAACGGAACCTAAGCCTGTTATCGCGAAGTAGCCATATTGAGCTGAATAATCAGTGAAACAAAAAAAGCCCATATGCTTTCGCATATGGGCTTTTTTATGCCTTGCCGTTGGCGTCTTATTTAACACCAAAGATCTGAGATTGGGGTTTGCCCATCAAAGTGGTACGCCACTTGAGCCTGCAACACTTCTGCGGTGGCCAGTGCGTCTGTCATGGCGTGGTGCAAGTGATAACGGGGCAAGCCATAGCGTTCGCGTATATCGGGTAAGCGTAGGGACTGATGAGACTGACTTCCTAACAACCTTGCAAACATGGTGCGCTGCTTTTTAAGAATGTGCTCTTCCAGTGTCATGGTATCAATCACGGGAAAAAGCAGCTGCTCTTGAATACGGGCCATTAATGCCAAATTTAAAAACTCCCGCTCAATTTGTCGGTAATGCACTACCACCACTTGATTGGCTAATTTTGGCAAAAAATCGTGCAGTACGTCCTCTAGATCTGGCGCTGCTTGAACATCGGAATGGGTAATCCCATGAAAGGTGATGGATTTTGGCAGCAGAGCTTGACGCGGGTTCACAATAAAATGGCTGGCTTGTTTGCAACGAATACGGCTTAACGTAAATGGCACCATGCCAACGCTAACAATGCCATGGTCCTTCGGATTCAAGCCGGTGGTTTCAAAATCCAGCGCCACAAACGGTACTTCATTGAGTGGCGTATTAGGCGCCACTAAGCCTGCCTCAAAAAATGCTTTTAGGCGTGGGTCTTTGCTCACTTTCAATTGCTGCGCATAGTAAGCGGGCCATGCTGAGGGAGACGGTACTGCTGACATGCGTTTATTCACGAAGCCACCTTATTTCAAAGCGTTTTGTGAGTGATAACGATACTTCAAAAACTGCTGGGCATTATCTAAGACTTGAAACGCTTCTCTTAAATTACGCTTTTCAAAAGTGGATAAATGCATTGGGTTTATGGCGTTATCGGGGCTTTGGTTATGCTCCACATCGTAGGCTTGGTGACGAATGCGCACCATCGATATGTATTCCAATGCATCACTGAGTTCGCGCCCTTTGCCCGTGGGTAATAAGCCCGCTTCGTTTATGTCGTCTAAACGCTCAAACGAGTTTTGCGCATCCGAACCAACCGCTAATGCGTGTACGCGAATCACATCGCTTAATGGCGCGGTGCCTCTGCGCTTAAGATTAATAGATTTACCATGACGGCCATCGGGTTCCATCACAAAGTTTTTGAAAAACCCTAAGGGTGGCGTTCGACTAAGTGCATTACGGGCAAGACTGGCTAAAAAACGAGGTGTTTTTTTCGCACGCTGTGCAATGAATATTTTTAAAATATCCGCCAGTTTGGTTTCGCCCCACACGCCATCCAAATCAAAAAAGATACTGCTATTTAATAACGCCTGCGGCTCTGGGTTATCAATCCAATCAGCAAAACATTCCTGCCATTGGGTAAAGGTTTTACGCCATTGCGGATTAGTCGCCATAATGTCTCCAGTGCAGTATGCATAACCACAGGCAGCCAAACCGTCACACACAAACTTAGCCAGCTGTTCAAAATAGGCTTCGTGCTCTCTTGGGTCGTAGGCGTCATCTAATAACAAGGCGTTATCTTGATCCGTCACCAACAATTGTTCGTCTCTGGCCATGGACCCTAGCGCCAAAAAGCAATACGGCACAGGCGGCTTGCCCAGCTTCTCTTCGGCAAGACTTAACAAATGCTGCTTAAACGAGCGACCAATTACCGCCATGGCACTGCCCACCATATGTGAGTTAGCATCTTCATTGACCATGCGCACATACACGGCAGGTAATTGCTTAGAATACCGTACCAAATCTTTAATGGACTGCTGCGCAAAAATCCCTTTTACAAATAACAAACTGCTTTGTGATTCGTGACGTAAAACATCCAGCAAGGTCAACGCACCAATCGGTTCGTCACGGTGCATTAACGGTAGTTGAGGTTGATTAAACCGTAACATAGTGAGCATGGCTTCAAACATGTAAGCATTAGAGTCGAGGACTTCGAACTCTTGAGTCATCACGTCACTAATAGGCGTGGTCAATGGCAAACCGTCGGCCACAATACGCTGGCGCAAGTGTTGATCGGTCAAAATCCCTTTTAGTTTTGACTGGCCGCTTTCAGGTTGCGCATGTGATTCGCATACCAGAATAAACGACACATCCTCTTCGCCCATGCATTTAGCCGCTTGTTGAACCGTCATATCTGGGGATGCAATTACTGGCGGGCGCGCCAGTATGGTTTTGGCTTGCACGGTCGATAAATCACTGGACTCTACCGAGCGCGATACGGTGCCACGTAATACCTCAGCCTCATCGGTTTCAAAATAATCACCAAATGCATCGTATTCGGCAAAATACTGTTTAAACAATTCATCAGGAATGCAATACACCAGGGTGTCGTCCAGTGCTTTTACGGGAAAGCGTACCGAGCCATTCATTAACAACCCCATCTGGCCAAAGATGCCCCCTTCCGCCAAACGATTATGCAATTCACCATTACGATGAAACACCTCAACGGAGCCACTGCGCACCACAAACAGATCTTTAATCGGATCTCGAAAATTAAGAATCTGTGAGCCTGCACGAAAGTAAGCAATCTCAATAGATTGCGCTAACGCATCAC
>JBNMQC010000131.1:0-6767 GCA_051277445.1 Bermanella sp.
CTGAGTTCACTTCTGTTGTCGGTGCTCTTCCAACAAACAGTGCTGAACGTGCTTTGCTAGCTGACTATGGTCTACCATCAGATACTGCTGGTACATCTGTTATCACCGCTGGTGGTGGTTTATCAGAAATCACTGTAACCGATTCAGGCTCCATAGAGATTTCTTACGATACCGTTGCAAATGGTGGTAATGCACAAGTTGCTGGTAAGAAATTAGTTCTTGCTCCTACTATCTCTAGTACCGGTGAAATCACTTGGGCTGTTGATACTACTAACTCAGACATCTCTAAAGACTTCTATCCTAAGCTTTAATATCAAGTCTAGTTAGATAAAAAAACCCGCTACGGCGGGTTTTTTTTCGCCTATCTGGTTTTAACCTAAAACTAACGGCCTTCAGAAAATAGGCTGTCAGCACTGTTTAAATTCACCAAAAACGGTATGATTGCTCATAAATTACAACAAGAATATTAGAACCATGTCCAATATTAGCGGCATTGCACGTCAATTCGTTGAGCGCGCACTCATCAATGATCAACAAGCAGCTGATCTGACAAAAGACGCCAATAAAGAGCGCCGTTCATTCATAATGCACAGCTTACTCTCTGGCACGTGTAAACCTAAGGATGTTGCATTACTGGTCTCTGACGAATTTGGCCTACCTTACCTTGATCTGGCTGCCATGGACCCAGAGCATTTCGCGGTTGACCTTGTCAGCCCTGAACTGCTTGAAAAGCACAAGGTTTTACCTATTTTCAAGCGTGGTAATCGTTTGCACCTCGCTCAAGCCGACCCGTCTGATATGTCCGCCCTTGATGATGTGAAATTCGCCACAGGCATGACCGTGGATGCTACTGTTGTCGAGTATGACAAACTCAATATTATTTTAGAGAAACTCCAAGCGGGTAATACTGCCTTTGATGATCTAGGTGAAGACCTCGACCTAGAGGAAGATGAGCCGCAAAAGAAAGAAGCCGAAGACGACGGTACCGGCGATGAAGCACCGATTGTTCGCTTTATCAACAAAATGCTACTTGATGCCATTAAAATGGGGTCGTCAGACTTACACTTTGAACCTTACGAAAAGCGCTATCGCGTGCGTTACCGCACGGACGGCGTGTTACATGAGGTGGCATCACCACCAATCAATCTTTCTGGCAAGATTGCAGCCCGCTTAAAGGTTATGTCGCAAATGGACATTTCTGAGCGTCGCGTGCCACAAGATGGCCGCATTAAGATGAAAATTTCCAAAAATAAAGCCATCGATTTTCGCGTAAATACCCTTCCAACCCTTTGGGGTGAAAAGCTCGTATTACGGATATTGGACCCATCCAGTGCACAGCTTGGCATTGATGCACTTGGCTACGAGCCAGACCAGAAAAAGTTGTATATGGACGCCTTGGCGCAACCGCAAGGTATGATCTTAGTGACCGGCCCAACCGGGTCTGGTAAAACCGTTTCCCTCTATACTGGCCTTAACATTCTAAATACTGAAGGCACCAACATATCTACCGCCGAAGACCCGGTTGAAATTAACCTAGAAGGTATTAACCAAGTTAACGTGAATGCCAAGGTAGGCTTGGATTTCGCCGAAGCGCTTAGATCCTTCTTACGTCAAGATCCAGACATCGTCATGGTAGGTGAAATTCGAGATTTGGATACAGCCGGTATTGCAATTAAAGCAGCTCAAACCGGTCACTTAGTACTATCTACCTTACACACCAACAGTGCACCGGAAACCCTCACACGTTTAGCTAATATGGGGGTTCCAGCATTTAACATTGCAACCTCGGTAAGCTTAATCATTGCCCAGCGACTAGGCCGCCGCCTTTGTAGTATCTGTAAAACTAAGGCTGATATACCTCCAGAAGCATTAAAAGAAGCCGGATTTACTAATGACATGCTGACAGATGCGACTTTCTTTAAGCCTGTAGGCTGTGATGCATGTAGTGGAGGCTATAAAGGTCGAGTTGGTATTTATGAGGTAGTTCGCATCACTGATGCCATCTCTCGTATTATCATGGAAGGCGGCAATGCAATACAAATCGCTGATGTAGCCCGCAAAGAAGGCTTCAATAACTTACGTACATCGGCTCTTATGAAAGTTGCCCAGGGCATTACTAGCCTTGAAGAGGCAAACCGCGTCACATCAGAACATTAAAGGTTAAGATTATGGCTAAAACAAAGACTATTACCTTTCAATGGGATGGCGTAAACAAGCGCGGGCAAAAAATTGAAGGTGAAATGCTGGGTGAGAACTCGGCAATCGTAAAAGCCCAGCTACGTAAACAAGGCATTAACCCTAAGCGGATTCGTCGAAAGTCCGAGGGACTTTTTGGGATTGGTGGCGGTGGCGGTGGCTCCAAAAAAATTAAAAATATCGATATAACGATTTTTTTGCGCCAATTAGCAACGATGTCAAAAGCGGGCGTTCCGCTAATGCAGGGACTTGAAATAGTCGCTGATGGTTTAGAAAACCCTGCTATGCAAAAAGTCGTTCTGGGTATTAAAGACGATGTGGCAGCTGGTAATGACTTCGCTTCTTGTTTGAAAAAATTCCCCGATCAATTTGACGACTTAACCTGTGCACTTATTGAGTCAGGGGAGCAGTCCGGTGCGCTTGAACAAATGCTAGACCGAGTAGCTATCTATAAAGAAAAATCTGAAGCACTTAAACAAAAAGTATCTAAAGCACTGAAATACCCAATAGTGACGCTGATCATTGCAGCCATAGTAACTATCATACTACTAGTTAAAGTAGTACCTACTTTTCAACAAATGTTCTCAAGTATGGGCGGTGAACTCCCTGCTCCGACACAATTTGTCGTTAATATTTCCGAGTGGCTGCAAGCAAACTATATAATCTTAGTAGGCTCCGTTGTTGGTATTATTTTTGGTTTAAAAGAAGCTATAAAGAGAAGCCCTAAAGTAGCCGAAGAAAAAGATAAACTTATATTAAAAATGCCTATCGTTGGCGAGATAATGAAAAAGAGTGCAGTGGCTCGCTTTGGCCGTGTGCTCTCCACTACCTTTGCAGCAGGCGTACCACTGGTGGATGCACTTGAAAGTGTGGCAGAAGCTTCGGGGAACGTGGTTTATCGCGACGCTATTTTGAAAATCCAAGAGGAAGTTTCGAGTGGCACCCAAATGAATGCCGCTATTCGTGCAACTGGCGTATTCCCAAACATGGTTGTACAAATGGTGGCTATCGGTGAAGAATCAGGGGCCCTTGATGCAATGCTTGAAAAAGTAGCTTCTTATTATGAAGATGAAGTAGACAACCTCGTTGATGGCTTAACTGCTATGATTGAGCCTATTGTAATGGCTTTCTTAGGTGTGGTTGTGGGCGGTATGCTAATCGCCATGTACCTACCGATATTCACGATGGGTGATGCCATGTAGTCGCCCCCCCCCTCACGCTATACAACTTAAGCAATATCCTAAGACGAATTTATGTTAGATACCCTTATAAATAACCCCACCCTATTTTACACTTGCGTATTTGTTTTCAGCTTGTGCATTGGTAGTTTTCTAAATGTGGTGGCTTATCGCTTACCCATTATGATGCGCAAGCAAATGCAAGCGGATTACTTTGAAATCACCGAGCAAGAAGCGGAATTTGAAAAGCTAGAAAAACAGCCCACTTTTAATTTAATGGTGCCGCACTCCAGCTGTCCTAAATGCAAAGCAAGCATTAAACCTTGGCAGAATATTCCTGTGATCAGTTACCTTTGGCTAAAGGGAAAGTGCGCTAACTGTAAAACTCACATCAGTGCGCGCTACCCTATCGTTGAAGCGGCCACAGGTGTTCTGGGATTATTCATTGCGCTGCAATTTGGTGCCACGCTTCAAACTGCAACCTTGTTACTGTTCACTTATTTTTTAGTGGCCCTTACCTTAATTGACCTAGATGAATACCTTCTACCAGACAGCCTAACGCTACCACTTATATGGATTGCGTTATTTGCCAACAGCTTTGGCGTATTTACTTCATTAGAAAGTGCTGTATACGGCGCATTGGCCGGGTACTTAAGCTTATGGTCTATTTTCTGGTTGTTTAAACTGGTCACTGGTAAAGAAGGCATGGGTTATGGCGACTTTAAGTTATTAGCCGCTATTGGTGCATTATTGGGTTGGCAAGCACTGCCAATGGTCATCTTGTTATCAAGTGCTGTGGGTGCGGTTGTTGGTATTACCATGATAGTGATTTTAGGACGCGATAAAAACATCCCTATCCCATTTGGCCCCTATTTGGCCGCTGCTGGATTCATCGCTGCACTTTGGGGCAACGAGCTAACCCAATTTTACTTTTCGTTGATAGGTATGCAGTAAGATGTTCGTACTGGGCATTACTGGCGGTATTGGCAGTGGTAAAACAGCGGTAACCCGTGAATTTGAAAAATTGGGTATCAATGTTATTGATGCGGATATTGCAGCCCGCACTGTGGTGGCAATTGGTTCTAAAGGTTTAAAGCAGATCCAGCAGCACTTTGGTGATGAAATCCTACTATCTGATGGTAATTTAAACCGCGCCAAGTTACGCGAGATTATTTTTCAAAATACGAATGAAAAGAAATGGCTCGAACAACTGACACACCCGCTCATTCGTGAAGAAATTATTCAGGGGTTACAAAACAGTAGCAGCCCATACACCATTCTAGTATCGCCGCTTCTCATTGAATCGGGGCAATTTAAACTGGTTGACCGAGTGCTTGTTGTCGACGCTCCTGTTGAGCTTCAACTCCAGCGCACCTGTGAACGAGACAATAATCCTCAAGCACAAGTAGAAGCTATTATCGCTAGCCAACTGGATCGCGATAAACGATTAAGCTATGCTGATGACATTATTACCAACAATCAAACCCTTGAGCACTTAGCACAGCAAGTGGCTCAGCTGAATCAGCAGTATTTAAGATTAAGCGAGAAAACGCATGAAAGTTAATTGCCCAACGTGCTCCAAATCCGTTGAATGGAATGAAGATGCCAAATTCCGTCCATTTTGCAGCGATCGCTGCCGTTTGATCGACCTTGGTCAATGGGCCAATGAAGAACATGCCATCCCAGGAAAAAGCGTAGAGGAAGAGCTTTTAAGCGAGCAACTTAAAGATCTGAATAACGACTCGTTTCATTAATATAAATCCCCAACGCTAACACCACTCAAAAAGAAGCCTTGTGCTTCTTTTTTTGTTTTTTAATTCCGCTAGATTATAAAAATACCTACTACTAGGTAGAGCCAAGGGTTTCACCCGAGGCCTAAAATAGTCAGATAATAAAAATGCTTTCATATTCCTATGAAAAAAATAATATCAATGGCCCCTCTTACAAAACCTTGGAGAGAACATGAGATTACTGACCCTTCTATGCTTAATCAGCCTGAGCATATTTAGTCATGCGCAAAAAAACGACGATACAAGTACCATCAAACGTGAGCATATTAAAAGTATCAGCGTGGTTGCTCCCGTTTGGAGTGGTTATACGAATACAGATGGTACTGGCGTGTATTGGGATGTCATCCGCGCTATTTATGAACCTTTGGGTATTAATGTTAAGACAAAAAATATCCCATGGAATCGAGCAATGAAGATGGTCAGTGAGTACCATACTTACAATGCGATTATTGGCGAATACATCACCACAGATGAGAACCTTATTTTTCCATCCTACCCGATCGATACTGAATATATGTCATTGCTTAGTAAAAACAACAGCGGCAGTAAATTTAATGGTTTAGCCAGTCTATCTGGTAAAAAGGTTGGCTGGATTAAAGATTATGATGTCATAGCATTAGAAAAACGAAACTTTGAGTTAGTTGAATTTCGAGGAATTGATCAAGGTATTGACTTCTTGAACTCTGGCAGAATTGATTATCTCATTGATGACTGGGATGAAATTGCATCGGCCATGAAGAAAAATAACATGAACAGCCAAGATTATACAGTTGACCCAATGCCAGAAGGGAAAGCAATTTTCGCAGCATTTGCAAATGACCAAATATCTCGTGAATTGATTAATATTTACAATGAGCGCATCCCGGTTTTATCACGTTCTGGTGAACTAAGTAAGATATACGAAAAGTGGGACAATGCCGAAATGCCTGAGATGATCGTTAATCTAGTAAATTAACACAAACCCTCAATAAAAAAACCGGCCTCGTGAGCCGGTTTTTTTTTTACACAGACTTAGGGGTACTGGGTCTGTGTTTCTCGCTCATTCTTGGTATTAGAATTTCTTTATATACCTGAGGCCATATACTGTCGACGCTTCTGCTCGCCATCTATATAGGCAAGCCATTGTGTAGCTGACTTAACAACCGTCTCAAATTCTTTTGCTTGAGTAAATGATTGTTTAGCACCATCAAGATCATTTAAATTGAACTGAATCAAACCCTGTAGAATTAAACCATCATCTTCTTTTTTAAACGATTCATCCATTAAAGCCTGATTAATATTAGCGAGTGCTTTTTTCCATTCTTGTCGCTCTGAATGGATTTGCGCTAACTTGTAAAAATCCTTGCCTGCCTGGGTTTCATTGGCTGCTTGCGTCATTACCGTGATGGCCTCATCGTATTCTTTAGCAATCATAAAGGCATCACCTAATAAAGAAAGGTTTTTACCGTTCTCCTCAACCAAGCCATTCTTCATTCCTTTTATTAGTGCCTGAGCAGCTTTATACGGTATTTCTTGTGAGAGCATAGCCTGTGCAAAGCTAACCACATGCATTTCTTTATCAAGTAAACCTTGCTCATATGCCGTTTCAATCACTGAGAGCTCT
>JBNMQC010000132.1:0-6767 GCA_051277445.1 Bermanella sp.
TTTTATAGGCAACGGAGTAAGAAAAATCGGTTTTCCCGGCCAGCAAGTCAAGGCGTATTTGCTCTTGGTAGCTGAGGTTGTCTTGTATGCCTAACATTAATTTGTATTTTGCCCATTCATCACGTTCGGGTATCCAGACTTGTTTTCTGTCCCAGTCGAAGGTTTGTGCGCGGCGCTTTTTAGATAAAAAACCGGATGTTTTGTAGCGGTAATAGTGTGGCTTTACGGTGTTGCCATCAATACTGTATTGCGATTCTTCATGCAGGTCCGCTACCGATGAGTAGGCTTCAAAGGTGAGTTGCCATAGCCCATTATCAAGCTTGCTCAGTTCACGGCTAGCATCAACGGTAATAGGGAACCATCCTGCTTTCCAGGTGGCTTCATAGCTCGCTTTATAAGGCGTGAATTTGGGTGGCTGGGCTGTCTCATTGCCGAAGCTTGCTTGGCTGGCAAGAAGAATAAAAAAGGTAACGATGATTTTATACAAAGCATCCTGCCTAGGTAGGTCGTTAATATGCTTTTGAGTATAAGCGCAGTTGCTGTGTGCATGCCAGCAACTGGCTAGAAATGTCTGTTCTATTTTGTCCAAGCTTACTTTTATTAAGAAGTAAGCTGAACACCAGACTCGGGAAGGGGTTGATTGTCGAAGTAGGCATCGCCTTTGAGCATGGAGATACGACCCTCAACAAACCACTTAACGGCAATCGGGTATATGATGAGTTCTTGCTGTTGAACACGCGTTTTTAAACTGCCTTCGGTATCGTCATCTAACACAGGTACAACCGCTTGAATGACATTGGGGCCGCCATCAAGGTCTTCACTGACAAAGTGCACAGTAACTCCGTGTTCTTTATCGCCTGCTTCAAGGGCGCGCTTGTGTGTATCGAGTCCTTTGTATTTAGGCAGTAACGACGGGTGGATATTCAATAAACGGCCTTTGTAGCGACGAACAAAGTCCGGCGTTAGGATGCGCATGAAACCCGCTAGTACAACAAGATCAGCGCCGTATTGGTCGATCTCGTGGATTAGTTTGCCATCAAATTCCTCGCGGCTAGAGAATTCGGTATGGTCAACGACAGAGCTTGGAATGCTTAACTGCTCGGCGCGATCAAGTCCCATGACGCCGGGGCGATTACTGATCACCCCGACGATTTCACCGTCTATTTCTTTTTTCTGGCAGGCTTGCGCAATGGCTTGGAAGTTTGTGCCAGAGCCAGAAATTAATACCACAATACGCGCAGGTTCTGCTTGTTCGGCTTTCACTGTGCTTATTCCTCGTCTACGCCTTTAACGATGACTTGCTCGTCACCTTCGCCTGCTTTTTCAATGCGGCCAACTAGGGTAGCGGTTTCGCCTTCTGCATTTAAGATATCCATTGTGGCTTGAGCGTCTTTTTCATCAACCACTACGATCATGCCTAGGCCGCAGTTGAAGGTAAGGTGCATCTCATGCCAATCGATGTTGCCTTTCTCTTGGAGCCAGTTGAATACAGCTGGGCGATCCCATGCCGCGCTATCAAGGATACACTTGGTGCCTTCTGGCAGTACGCGAGGGATGTTTTCATACATGCCGCCGCCAGTGATATGGCAGATTGAGTGCGCATCGATGGTTTCAAGCATTTTAAGAATCGGTTTTACGTAAATGCGCGTAGGCGCCAGTAGGGCATCGCCAAGGGTTTGGCCGTCTAGGTCTTGATTTAGGTCAGCACCCGATACTTCGATCACTTTGCGTACTAATGAGTAACCGTTTGAATGCACACCAGAAGAGCGCAAACCAATGATCACGTCGCCTGCTTTTACTTTGCTGCCGTCGATTAGTTCTGCTTTTTCAGCCACGCCCACACAGAAACCCGCTAGATCGTAGTCTTCGCCTTCGTACATACCAGGCATTTCAGCGGTTTCACCGCCTACAAGGGCACAACCTGACTGTAGGCAGCCTTCACCGATGCCGGTTACTACACTGGTTGCCACGTCGACGTTTAGTTTGCCAGTGGCGTAGTAGTCTAAGAAGAATAGAGGCTCAGCACCGCATACGATAAGATCGTTTACACACATGGCAACAAGGTCGATACCAATGGTGTCATGCTTGCCAAGATCCATGGCTAGGCGTAATTTGGTGCCCACACCGTCGGTGCCTGATACCAGCACAGGCTCTTTGTATTTGGTTGGTAAGCTGCAAAGGCCAGCGAAACCGCCAATACCACTCATAACTTCAGGGCGACGAGTTTTTTTCACCACGCCTTTGATGTTGTTTACAAGCGCATTACCTGCGTCAATGTCGACGCCGGCGTCTTTATAGCTAAGTGACTTGTTTTGCTCGCTCATATTAGGCAGCCCTTTTGTGCGGGAAAGTATCGATGAGTAAAAAAGGGGGCGGATTTTAACACCTAGTCAGCCTTTTATAAAACATACATGTGCTTTAGATGGCACAATTTGCAGTTGGGGGCTGCATTTTTTTTCGAATTTGTCAGAATAGCCGCCAATTATAGGAATAAAGATCAATTCATGAAATTTCATCTATGTTTTATTGCCCTTGCTGTGTTTGCCTCGTCAATCTGGGCGACGCCTGTTTCTGGCCTTTATGATGCTCGAGTCCCTGTACCTGATCAGCAATTAGACAGCCGCCAGCTCGGTGCCAAGCAAGGTTTGATTGAGGTGCTGCAAAAGGTGAGTGGGTTTAGTGTGCCTGCTGAGAATGAAGCGGTGCAGCGTGCGCTTAATATTGCGGATCAATACCTATATCAATACAGCTATGAAGCGGTACAGAAAGATGAATGGGACGCGTCTATTCCACCTGGCTCCAGTTGGTTGAAGATGCAGTTTGAAACGCAATCCATTCAGCGCATTATCAAGCAGGCAAAATTGCCTTTATGGGGTAATAATCGCCCAACCATCTTATTGTGGTTAATGAAAGACAATGGCCAGCGTACTGTTCTTTCTGACGGAGGTGAGGGATTGGCGGCTCAGGCGGTTAAGAATGCAAGCCAAACCCGAGGTGTACCGGTTGTGTTACCGGTTTATGATCTGGAAGATTCGATCCGTTTGCCTCAAGAGAGCCTATGGGGCTTATTCTCTGGCTCTATTTTAGAGGCCAGTAAGCGTTATGATGCCGAGTCGGTATTGGCAGCGCGGGTTTATAAGAATAATAAAGGAAACTGGGTAGGCCAGTGGCGCTTTTACTTTAAAGACCGCGAATTTAATTATGAATTTGAAACAGAAGGTCTCAATCAGCAGGTGTTATCGGGTTTGAGTGCGTCTGCTGAGGTATTGGCCAATACCTTTGCCATTCGCCCTAGTGATGTGGGCAGCGATGAGCTGGGCATTAAAGTTAGCAATATCAAGAGTCTCAAGCATTACGCATCGTTAGTAAGCTACCTTGAAGACCTGACCATTACTAAGCAGGTGTTTGTTTCCGCAGTGAAGGGTGATGAGATGGAGCTTAAATTAAACCTTAGCGGCAGCTTGGCGCAATTTAAACAAGTATTGGCACTGGATAAAAAGCTTATTCAAGCCCCTGTTAACGAGCAAGCTCAAGTAAAAGAGCAGCTCGACCCGCTGGTTACAAACCTAATTCACTTTAATTGGCAGCCATAGCGCTTAATGAAACAAACTCTGCTTCGATATTTGCCTAACATTATTACCTCTTTGCGATTGGTGGCGGTGCCTCCAGTCGCTTTGTTACTTTGGTTTGGCGAGTACGACAGTGCGTTGATTTTGTTTGCCTTAGCAGGTGTCTCCGATGGCGTGGACGGCTATCTTGCTCGTCGATTTAATTGGAAGAGCCATTGGGGCGCGGTGATGGACCCACTGGCTGATAAGCTGCTTTTAGTGACCACCGCAGCGGTTTTGGTTTTTAAGGGGCTGCTGCCGTTTTGGTTATTTGTTTTGATCATGGGTCGCGATGTGATGTTGGTCGGCGGTGCAGCCTTGTATCGTTGGTGGTTTGGGCCATTTGACGTTCAGCCCAGTTTACTGGGTAAGCTCAGTACCTTTATTCAAGTTTTGTTGATTTTAAGCTTGTTGGTTCATGTGGCCACCGGCCTGATGAGTGATGAGCAAATTCGGTTTATGATTTTTACGTGCGCAACGGTCACTGTATTAAGTGGCACGCACTATCTTTTTGTCTGGGTAAGGAAAGCCATCAATGAATAATGCTGTACAGCTGAGTTTAAAGCCTCTTGCGATTGTGTTTGTGCTGGTTTTGTTGGGCTGGATTATGTTCAAGCTCGAACCCGTACTCATGCCATTTATTGTGGGCGGATTACTGGCTTACTTAGGTGACCCAGTGGCTGATCGTCTTGAAGCACGGGGGTTGAGTCGCACCTGGGCGGTTGTTGTGTGCTTTATTGTTTTAACGCTTATTTTGCTTAGTGTGTTGGTTATCTTGATTCCACTGGTATTGCATCAGCTTAAGGTGGTTTACGGGCAGGTGCCGGCTATTTTTGAATGGTTCAAGTTTGTGGCTCAGCCTTGGTTGATTGAGACCCTGTCTTTAGAAGCGGATGTGTTTGATGTTGACCACGTGCGTGAGCAACTTATTAGCCAATGGGGCAGTGCGCAGGATATTTTGGCATCGGTTCTGGCAAAGATCACATCCTCAGCAGGAACCTTTATGGGGTTTATTGTCAATCTCACGCTTGTGCCGGTTGTGGGTTTTTACCTATTAAGGGACTGGGATATTTTAATGGCCAAGCTGCTCAAAATGATGCCGGTGCGTTTTCAAGGCACAACCCGTTCACTAGGACGCGAGTGTAACGAGGTTGTTGGGGCATTTTTAAGAGGGCAGCTTTGGGTAATGGCGGCGCTGGCTGTTATTTACGGGATTGGCCTATGGATAGTTGGGCTTAAGCTGGCTTTATTGGTCGCAATTATTGCGGGCTTGGCCAGCATTGTCCCGTATATGGGGTTTGCCATTGGTATTATTGCGGCGATGCTGGCCGGTTACTTCCAGTTTGGCTTGGATTGGCCCCTGTTTTTCATTTTAATTGTGTTTGGTGTGGGTCAGGTCATTGAATCTGTGGTTTTAACCCCCATTTTGGTGGGAGATAAGATTGGACTGCATCCTGTGGCCGTGATTTTTGCCATTATGGCGGGCGGCCAGCTGTTTGGATTCATGGGTGTGATATTGGCGCTGCCTGTCTCAGCCATAATTGTGGTACTCTTACGCCATATACACGAAATTTATAAAGATACAGAGTTTTATTCGGAAAGCTGATGGCATCAATACAGGTTGTAGAGCAACTGCCCTTACGAGTGCAATTGCGTGATGAAGCTACATTTGAGAACTTTTACGCCAAGCAAGATCTTGAAGCGGTTGAGCAGATTAAGCTTGCTGCGAAAGGTGAAGGCGAACAAAGCATTTATGTGAGCGGCCAAGCGGGCTCAGGCTGCAGCCATTTACTGCAGGCGGCTTGTCACGAGGCTCAGGCCATGGGGCTGAACAGCGTTTATCTACCTTTGGATGAGCTGGTTGGCTATTCACCCGCTGTGTTTGAAAGCCTTGAAGAGCTTCCGCTTATCGCTTTGGATAACCTTCAAGCCATTGCAGGGGATGAGCAGTGGGAAGAAGCGCTGTTCCATATGTTTAATCGTGTACGCGATGCCGGTGGCCGTATGATATTTGCTGCTGACAAGCCCCTTGAAGATCTTAATGTAAAACTGCCCGATCTTCGCTCTCGCTTAAAGTGGGGGTTGGTTTATGAGTTTGATGATCCAGATGACGAGTTTAAGATTGGCACCTTGCAGTTGCGTGGCCATAATCGCGGTTTAGATATTACGGCAGAAGTGGCCAAATATGTGGTCCGTCAGGTTAATGGTGACATGGAGCAAATGTTTGATGTATTGCAGCAGTTGGATAACGCCTCTTTAAGCGCTCAACGAAAGCTGACACGGCCTTTTGTTAAGACCGTGATGGATTGGTAATCCTTCGCTTTAGTTAGTGTAATCTTCGATTAAGCCTGCATCTAACAGACGTGCGTAAAGTTCTAGGCATGTGCGCACTTTTTCTTCTGGTACTTTCAAGTCCAACAATAAGTTGTGTGAAAGGTTTTCCAGCTCCTCTTGTAATTCAGCTTCGCTCATTTGAAACAATTCTGTCATTGGCACAATGTCAAAAGGCGGCTCGGCCCCATAAGCCCCATACAGGGTGTGCAGCCATTTCTCATACAAGTAAGGCTCACTCACAAACACTGGCTGCTTGTCGACATCCTCAGAAAGCTCACGAATCACATCTAAAACGGTTTCGCCGACCATTTCGATCTGGTCACGGGTGATACCATGTTTGTCTTCATTTGAAGCGTCCCATTGATGCCATTCTTCTTCAGGTCGAATCATGACATCTTTGAGTTGGCCGTCGAAAATAGACCAGCATGCTGCGATTGGGTAGGCATCTTCTTCGTAACTACTGCTTTCAAGGACTAGAAAACGTGGATATTCCATATACAATCCTGCACTAAGTAAATTGGAGTAAAAAATGGATAGACAAGAAAGAGACTTTTACCAGCGTGACGCAGAAGATCAAGCATCTTTTTTAGAGCAAACCTGGTGTAATAACTGTCAGCAAGTCGATCTGGGTATGAAAGACCCTGTGGAGTACGAGCTTGACGGTGTCATTATGATCGAAGGTAAGTGTAAAAAATGTGGTGAAACAGTCACCACAGAGCTTGCTGACGAAGACGATGATAGTGAGTGGATCGACTAATCTTTCACTTTTACATCTGACAATCAAAACGCCACTTTTTTAGTGGCGTTTTGCGTTTTTATTGTCGC
>JBNMQC010000133.1:0-6689 GCA_051277445.1 Bermanella sp.
ACCGATAATAGCAACCTTTTTATCTGTCCACTTAACGTTAGACATGTCAGGTTTCCAGCCCATAGCAAATGCGGTATCGGTGATGTATTTTTCAACATTACCAATGGTCACAGCGCCAAAGCCGTCATTCAGCGTACAAGCGCCTTCACACAAACGGTCTTGTGGGCAAACACGGCCACAGACTTCTGGTAAAGAGTTGGTCTGATGGCTCAGCTCAACAGCTTCTAAGATGTTGCCTTCTGTCGCCAGTTTCAACCAGTTAGGAATGAAGTTATGCACAGGGCACTTCCATTCACAATAAGGGTTACCACATTCCAAACAACGGTGTGATTGATCAGCAACGTCTTCCTGCTGGAATGGCTGATAAATTTCAACGAATTGCTGTGTACGCGCATTCATTGCTTTCTTTACAGGGTCCTTACGGCCTACCTGTACAAACTGAAAATCATTATTCAGACGTTCTGTCATTTCGAACCTCTCCACTCGTCCGCAGGCCCTGTATGGTTAACAGCACTCAGGGCCTATCATTTATTCGAAACGCTTACTCTGGACGAGCGCGCATGTTATCAAGCAACTGCTGTAAATCTGCAGCTTTTGGTTTTACTAACCAGAATTTACCGATGAAATCATCAAAATTTTCTAAAATTTCTTGACCCCAAACACTACTCGTTTCCGCAACAAACTCGGTAATGACAGCCCGTAAATGGTTACGGTAGCCTTCAGTAAACTCGCTATTAATACGGTTAATATCGACAAGCTCATGGTTATAGAGGTCAACAAAGCTATTATCCAGATCCAGCACATAAGCGAAACCGCCTGTCATGCCCGCACCGAAGTTATAACCTGTTTTACCTAGGACACAGACCATACCGCCGGTCATATATTCACAGCAGTGATCGCCTGCACCTTCAACAACGGCATGAGTACCGGAGTTGCGAACAGCAAAGCGTTCACCGGCACAACCCGCCGCAAGCAATTTACCGCCCGTTGCGCCGTACAAACAAGTATTACCAATAATAGAGGTATCTTGCGACTTAAACACAGAGCCTTTGGGTGGGAAAACAACCAGCTTACCGCCTGTCATACCCTTACCCACGTAATCGTTTGCATCGCCCTCAAGGCGCATTTCTAAACCGCCAGCGTTCCAAACACCCCAAGATTGACCAACAGTACCGGTTAAGTTTAACTTAATAGGGGCACTTGCCATACCTTGGTTACCATAACGCTTGGCGATTTCACCCGACAAGCGAGCACCGACTGAACGGTCGCAGTTCGTTACAGTAAAAGTAAATTCACCGCCTTTCTTAGCTTCTATAACGGCAAGCGTTGCTTGTACCATTTCTTCTGCTAATAGCCCTTTATCAAACGGCACATTGCGTTTGACCTGAACCGTATGAGGTTTATCTGCAGGAATATGATCGTTGACCAATAACGGTGTTAGATCTAAATTACGCTGCTTCGATGTATTGCCTTCGATCATTTCTAGTAGATCAGTACGGCCAACAAGCTCTTCCATTGTACGGATGCCCATCTGAGCCATCCAGCCACGAATTTCTTCCGCGACAAAGTAGAAATAGTTCTTAACCATTTCAGCCGTACCAATATAGTGCTTTTCACGTAAACTTTCGTTTTGCGTCGCGACACCGGTTGCACAGTTGTTTAAGTGACAAATACGCAAGTATTTACAACCTACCGCAACCATCGGCATGGTACCAAATCCAAATGATTCAGCACCTAAAATGGCACCTTTCACCACATCAAGACCTGACTTCAAACCACCGTCCGTTTGCACACGAACATTGCCACGCAAATCGTTGCCACGTAATGATTGATGTACTTCAGCCAAACCAAGTTCCCATGGAGAACCGGCATATTTAATCGACGTTAAGGGTGAAGCCGCTGTGCCACCGTCGTAACCAGAGATGGTAATCAAGTCAGCGTAAGCTTTCGCTACACCCGCTGCAATCGTACCAACACCCGGCTCCGATACCAGTTTCACAGAAACCAGTGCGGTTGGATTAACTTGTTTTAAATCAAAAATCAGCTGAGCTAAATCTTCGATTGAATAAATATCGTGATGCGGTGGCGGTGAAATCAATGTCACACCTGGAACCGAATAACGCAGCGTCGCGATAAGGTTATTCACCTTACCACCGGGCAACTGACCGCCTTCACCCGGCTTGGCGCCTTGGGCAACCTTGATCTGCAAAACGTCAGCACTGGATAAGTAGTGTGGCGTTACACCAAAACGTCCAGATGCAATCTGCTTGATCTTGGAGTTTTTATTGGTGCCATAACGCTTAGGATCTTCACCACCTTCACCTGAGTTTGAGCGTCCGCCCAACTCATTCATGGCTTCTGCTAGCGCTTCGTGTGCTTCTGGAGAAAGTGCACCCAAAGACATCGCTGCCGTATCGAAACGTTTAAAAATTTCTGTTACCGGCTCGACTTCGGATATATCGATCGCTTTAACGTCTTTACGCAATGCTAATAAGTCACGAATCGTCGCAACTGGGCGATTGTTAACTAAGTCAGCGAAACGGTCGTAAGATTTTTGATCGTTCTCCTTAACAGCTTGGTGAATGTGCTGAATCACATCTGGGTTGTACGCGTGATATTCACCACCGTGTACATACTTCAGAAGACCACCTTGTTCAAGCGGCTTACGAGCGATCCAAGCGTTGTTCTCGACCCACTCTAGATCTTCTTGGAAGTCTGCAAATGTGGCACCTTCAATACGACTCTCTACACCAATAAAGCAAAGCTCAACAATCTCGCTATTTATACCAATCGCTTCAAACAGCTGCGAACCACGGTAAGACGCAATTGTAGAAATACCCATTTTCGACAAGATTTTCATCAGGCCTTTACGGATACCCTTACGGAAATTCTGCTGCGACCTTAATGGATCACCCAACAACTCTCGGCTGCGGTGCATATCTTCTAAAATCTCGTAAGCCAACCATGGATAGACCGCGGTGGCACCAAATCCTAGTAATACAGCAAAGTGGTGAGCATCACGGACAGAACCCGTCTCAACAACAATGTTAGAGTCACAACGTAAACCTTTGGCTACCAAGTGGTGGTGAACAGCACCTGTCGCCATAACCGCTGGCACTATTAGCTCGCCTTGAACGACCTGGCGATCCGTTAAGATCAAAACTACGGCTCCCTCACGCACTTGCTTTTCGGCTTCTGCAGAGATCGCTTCAATGGCTGCTTTCAAACCAATATCAGCTTGATACGCTAACTTAATCGACACGTGATTAAAGGCAGGATTACCGGTATTTTTCAAACCGTGGAACTTCAGCGGCGAAAGTACAGGTGACGTTAGAATGATACGCTCAGCGTGATCAGGCTTTTCTTCAAAAACGTTCTTTTCAACACCAATACAAGTTTCTAACGACATCACGATTGCTTCACGCAATGGATCGATCGGCGGATTGGTTACTTGAGCAAACTTCTGGCGGAAAAAGTCAGCGACGTGACGCACACGCTGCGATAATACGGCCATTGGGGTATCATCACCCATTGATCCGGTCGCTTCCTGACCCGCTTCGGCCATAGGTCGTAATACTTGGTCACGCTCTTCATAGCTTACAAGTTGTAGCTTTTGATGCGCTTTCAATTCATCTGCATTTAGCGGTTGTTCTTTTTTCAAAGAACTCAGCTGCAAACGAGTTTCAATACGAATACTGTTCTCTTTAAGCCACTTTTTATAAGGCTTACGCTGCTTTAATAGGTTATCAACCGCAGCAGCATCCATCACAGTGCCTGTCAGAGTATCGATGGCTAGGATTTCTCCCGGACCTACTCGACCCTTAGAAACAACATCTTCTGGCTTGTAACCGTGAACACCGACTTCAGAGGCAACTGTAATAAAACCGTTCTTAGTGATTACCCAACGCGAAGGACGTAAACCGTTACGGTCAAGACCACAGACTGCGTAACGACCATCCGTCATTACAAGACCGGCTGGGCCATCCCACGGCTCCATGTGCATCGAGTTGTATTCATAGAATGCGCGCAAATCGGCATCCATTGTTTCAACATTCTGCCATGCCGGTGGAATCATCATACGAACAGCACGGAATAATCCCATACCACCCGTTACCAATAACTCTAACATGTTATCCATCGAAGATGAGTCAGAACCTGTGGTATTCACAATCGGCGATAACTGCTCTAAATCAGGCAACAATTCGCTACGGAACTTGCTGCTACGAGCGTTAGACCAATTACGGTTACCACTGATGGTATTAATTTCACCGTTGTGTGCCAACATACGGAACGGTTGAGCCAAAGGCCAGCGCGGTTGCGTATTGGTCGAGAAGCGTTGGTGGAAAACACAAATAGCGGTTTCCAAACGTTCATCAGCCAAGTCTAAGAAGAATGCAGGCAGGTCAACAGGCATTGTTAAGCCTTTATATGACAATACATTTTCTGACAGACTCGCAATATAGAAATCTGGAAATTGGATTAACGCTTTTTCAGCAAAGCGGCGGCCATAAAACAGTTTCACACCAAAAGCTTCGCTGCTTAAGGCTTCGCTATTTAGCGCTTCGTCGGCAGCAATAAATACCTGCTCGAAACGTGGCAAACAATCAATCGCCATTGGACCCAAGCAATCATTATTAGTTGGCACAGTGCGCCAGCCTAATACGTTCAAGCCTTGCTCTGACATAGACGTTTCAAGTGCAGCTTTTTGCTCCACATAAATCGCATCGTCAAGATCCATAAACAACATGCCAATAGCATATTGTTCTGGCAGATTAATGCCTTGCTCTTGCGCGACTGCACGCAAGAATGAGTCTGGCTTTTGAATTAACATCCCACAACCGTCACCGGTCTTTCCATCTGCAGCGATACCACCTCGGTGGGTCATGCAGGTTAGGGAGTCAATTGCCGTCTCTAATAACTTATGGCTAGTTTGTCCCTCTAAATGGGCAATCAAACCAAAACCACAGTTATCTTTAAAGTCACCTGGAGTATATAGACCAGTTCTCATAGAACAGCTCTCATCAACGAAAAAATTCAGTAAATTCAAGGGCTTAGAAGCGCCCAACGCTCAACACATGAGCTGCGTACAGTCAAAAGGGAGCTCATTCTACACGTATGGGGCACGTGTCACAAATCTTGATCCCTATTTTGTATGTAATTCATACAAAATAGGGATGATGTGGTCAAATTATGTACTAATTTCTATCTTTTAGTACTAATTGAATAGCAGAAATTGGGCGTACCCAAGGTTTTTGGTTGCGTAACTTAGCCGACAATTCTTGCGACTGAAGAAGTGCTTTTTCGCGCGATTCAAGAGGGCCAGCAATAACCACATGCCAAGGCTTACCTTTATACTCAGCCTCATAACGAAGTAACTTCATCGTGTTCGTCGCGTTTGCATTCATAAATATTTGTGCATTTTCCACACTATAAGAACCGAACAATTGAATAACAAAAGCACTGTTACTTGCCAACATTAATGCCTGCTCATCTTTAGAGTAACTAACTTCTGCCTCTGGTGGCTCAACAAGTTTGCTCAAGGCTGGCGTAACCGCTAACGACGGATCCAAAACCGCATTGTTTGAATCCGTATTTTGCACAGAATCAACTTTGTCCGTTTGAGGAAAATTAAAATCAACCTCTTCTAAACTTTCAACTTTTTCCGTATCGAGCACTACACCCATATTTTCTTTTATCTGCAGGCCTTCTTTTGCGATCGTAGGCTCAGACGCAATAATATTTGACACTTGCGCTAATGGGTCTGCAAGTACCGCTGGAGAATTTTGTTGATAAAAATAAGCACCCATCAAGGTTATGGCAACCAGTGCGATAGCGGCCGCATGAATCACAGGAAACTTCTGTGTTTCAAGAGTTTCTTGAGGCGACTTGAACCCCGACAATAATTTTTGTGCAAGATATAAAATCTTGCCTGGATTACCCGCAGACTGCTGCACAATATAGTCAGCTTGTTCGGCTTCCCATTCTTTTTGTGGAAACTGTTCGAGCAATAAAATTTCAGCTTCATCATCCGCTAAAGGTTCGATGTCAATTATATGGAACGGAGCTTGTGGCTCCGACAATGCTAATAATTTATTTTCAAACCCAAGCGGTGCCAGCAACATAATGTGCAACGCATGAGGGGCCAATAAAGCCAATTGATTTATATCTTCTAACACCTCATCAGATAGCTGTTCAGCTTGATCAATAATTAATAAGACTGATCCTTGCTCTTCTTCAGAAACGTGTAAGCATTGAGATAAAACCTGCTGTTCGATGCCCTCTATATCATCAGCCAAATCGGCCAAATCCAAAAACTGTGTAAGGTTGTGCAAGATATCTAGATAAGAAAGTGATAAATCGGCCTCAAACATAAGGCTTTGATCAGGAATTTCTCTGGCTGCGAACAGGGCTTTGGCGATAAAAGTTTTTCCCATTCCCTTTTCAGCGCACACAATAATTAGTAATTCACTGTACAACGATAAGTGTTGAAGTAGCTCAAGCTGCTTCAGCTGCGAAGTCGATAAACTTGGAGGAAAAAAAGCCTGAGAAGTCATTTTTTCCTCATCTACCTGACCATCAACACGATTAAGCGCTGCTAAAAAATCAGTATCCATACGCGCCCCTTATCTCAATTATTTGCTTAGAAACCTAACCGCTCACCTGCAGCTAAAGTTTGCTGTAATGTATCA
>JBNMQC010000134.1:0-6675 GCA_051277445.1 Bermanella sp.
GTTCTTAATGGCCAGCATGGTGAGTCTCCAAGGTTTACTTTGTTTATTAGTCTAGTCGTTATTCGCTCATTATGATGGCTATTTAAAACGAATCATTGCGCTATATCAGTTAAGTGTTCGGCAGTATGGCTAAAAACGCTTTACCTGCTGTCCCTAATGTTTTGCCTTTGCGTTGGAGTACGCCCAATTCACGATACAGAGACTTTGGGCCTACTTGTAATTTGATCAAATCTTTATCATTTGCCATGTGCTCGGGCAATACCGCCCAGCCCAGTCCTACGCTGGCCATCATCTTGATGGTTTCCATGTAGCTGGACATCATACTGATGGTTTCGCGATAGCGGCTTGGCAGGGCGCTTTGTAATGAAAGACCTTCGTGCTTAAACGCATCTTCAATGATTTCAAAGGTTACGGTGTTAGGTTCAGGCAAGATGGCCTCATATTGGGTGAGGTCTTGGAGTGTTAATTTCTTTTTTTGGCTAAGTGGGTGTGTGAATGCGCAGACAAAACTCAGTGGGTCACGCCAGATAGCTTGCATGTCTAATTTTGGATGGTCCTCTTGGGGCAGGGTCGCAAACGCAATATCCAGCTCGCCTTGCGCTAAGGCTTCACAGGCGGCCTCTGACCCCAAAAACTGCATGGCTAATTTGACTTGAGGGTAGGCTGTATGAAATTGGCGCAGCAAGTGGGGAAGATGATGTAACCCAATATGATGGCTGGTACCGATTCTAAGGGTGCCACTGATATCACCACTTAAACTGGCAAGTTCTGTTTTTATCTCTAACAGCTCACTGAGAATATGTTTGGCCTTGGGCAAGAGGGCTTCACCGGACGGGGTTAAAACCGCCTTTCGTGGTAGGCGGTCGAATAACTGACTATCTAGACTGTCTTCCAACAAAGCAATGCGTTTGCTGACGGCAGGTTGGGTTAGGTGTAAACGTTGGGCCGCGAGAGAAAATGACTCTGTTTCGGCGACCGCGATGAATGCTTGAAGGGACTGGGTGTCCATTATAATTACCTTTGTATTCTTATTTGGAATCCAATTTATAAAAAATATGAATTTGTGTTATTTGTAGCCTGATCGTAAACTTGCGTCAAGTTACCTGTACCAATAAGAAAAAGCGTCAGTGAAACTGCCCATAGCAGGTTAGAACGTTTTTGGAGAGAGAAATGGCTAAGACATTATACGATAAACTTTGGGATCAGCACGTGGTGAAAACCCGTGATGATGGCACGGCGTTGATTTATATCGATCGTCAGTTACTGCACGAAGTAACGTCTCCACAAGCATTTGAAGGCTTGCGCATTGCAGGCCGTAAACCCTGGCGTTTAGACGCCAACTTAGCAACCCCTGATCACAACGTACCGACGACTAAAACAGAACGTGATGTAGGTATAGAGGGCATTGTTGACCCAGTATCAAAAATTCAGGTGAAAACCCTTGATGAAAACTGCGATGAATTTGGCATCGTTGAATTCAAAATGAAAGACATTCGCCAGGGCATCGTACACGTAGTGGGTCCTGAGCAAGGCGCTACTTTGCCTGGCATGACGGTTGTGTGTGGTGATTCCCACACGGCAACCCACGGTGCATTTGCAGCATTGGCTCACGGTATTGGTACGTCTGAAGTTGAACACGTATTGGCTACTCAGTGTTTGATTCAGCGTAAAATGAAAAACCTTCTAATTAATGTTGAAGGTGAGTTGGGCGCGGGAATCACAGGTAAAGATGTGGTGTTGCATGTGATTGGTTTAATTGGCACTGCAGGTGGTAACGGTTGCGCCATGGAATTTGGTGGTAGTGCCATTCGCTCGATGAGCATGGAAGGCCGTATGACCATGTGTAACATGGCAATTGAAGCCGGTGCCCGTGTGGGTATGGTGGCATTTGATGAAATCACCGCCGAATATGTTAAAGGTCGTCCATATGCTCCTAAAGGCGCAGATTGGGAGAAAGCGGTAGAAGCATGGTCTGATTTGAAATCTGACGATGATGCTGTTTTCGATAAAGTCGTGAATGTGAAAGCCGAAGACATTCAGCCACAAGTGACATGGGGCACCAGTCCTGAAATGGTGACCACTATTGACGGTTTTGTACCTAAGCTAGAAGACGCCAAAGACGATGTTGAACGCAGCGGTTTTGAGCGTGCATACAAATACATGGGCTTAGAGCCTGGTCAGGCCATTACCGATATCGAGTTGGATCGCGTATTTATTGGTTCGTGCACAAATAGTCGTATTGAAGATTTACGCGCTGCTGCAGCCGTTGCCAAAGGCAATAAAGTGGCTGATAGCGTCAAGCAAGCGTTAGTGGTGCCAGGTTCGGGTTTGGTGAAAGAGCAAGCGGAAAAAGAAGGCTTGGATAAAATCTTTCTAGAAGCCGGTTTTGAATGGCGTGAGCCGGGTTGCTCCATGTGTCTTGCCATGAACGCCGATAAGTTAGGTGCAGGTGAGCATTGTGCGTCCACTTCAAACCGCAACTTTGAAGGTCGCCAAGGTTACGGTGGTCGTACCCATTTGGTCAGCCCAGCCATGGCAGCAGCGGCTGCCATTGCCGGTCATTTTGTTGATGTTCGTCAGTTTGAATTGGTTAAATAAGGAGTTGAACAATGGAACCTTTTGTTAAGCAAAGCGGTATTGTGGCTCCTATGGATCGCGCCAATATCGATACCGATATGATCATCCCAAAGCAGTTTTTGAAATCCATCAAGCGCAGTGGTTTTGGCCCTAATTTGTTTGACGAGCTGCGTTATTTGGATGAAGGTCAGCCGGATGCAGATAACTCTGGCCGCCCACTGAATCCGGATTTTGTTTTGAATCAGCCGCGTTATAAAGGCGCATCTGTTTTGTTGGCCCGTGAAAACTTTGGTTGTGGTTCATCTCGCGAACACGCCCCTTGGGCACTAGAAGATTTTGGTTTCCGTACCATTATTGCACCAAGCTATGCGGACATATTTTTCAATAACAGCTTCAAGAATGGTTTACTTCCGATTGTTTTAGATGAAGCCATCGTAGATGGGCTATTCAAAGAAGTACAAGCCAATGAAGGTTATGAACTAACCATTGATTTGGAAAATCAAAATATAGTTAAGCCTGATGGCGACACCATTGCCTTTGAAGTGGACTCGTTCCGTAAGCACTGTTTGCTAAATGGTTTGGATGACATTGGTTTAACCCTACAGGATGCTGACGATATTAAAGCGTATGAAGATAAGCGTCGTCAGTCATCACCTTGGTTGTTTGATCAGGTTAAATAATGAGTTGAATATGTTGGGTGCTGTTTATGGTTTTGATCCATTGGCACCTAACTTATGCATTAAGTCGAATAGATAAAGTAGAGCGTCATGACTAAAAACATTCTTGTATTACCGGGCGATGGTATTGGCCCTGAGATCGTAACCGAAGCGGTTAATGTATTAGAAACCGCGAAAGCCAAATTTAATTTAGATATTCAATTGGATCACGCCCTAGTGGGTGGTGCGGCCTATGATGAGTCGGGCACACCTTTGCCAGAAGCCACCATGGATAAAGCCCGCGCTGCGGATGCTATTTTGCTAGGTGCGGTAGGTGGCCCTAAGTGGGATAACCTTGAAGACCGTGAACTTCGCCCAGAAAAAGGCTTGTTAGGTCTGCGTTCTGGTCTTGAATTGTTCGGTAACTTGCGTCCTGCGATTTTATACCCACAGCTGGCGGATGCATCGTCACTGAAGCCCGAAGTGGTTTCTGGTTTGGATATCCTAATCGTACGTGAACTGACCGGTGGTATTTATTTTGGTAAGCCTCGCGGTATTCGCACATTAGAAAATGGCGAGCGCGAAGGTTACAACACTTATGTATACAACGAGACTGAAATTCGTCGTATCGCTAAAGTGGCGTTTGAATCGGCGCAAAAACGCGGTAAAAAATTATGCTCTGTTGATAAAGCGAATGTACTGGAAGTAACCGTATTGTGGCGTGAAATCATGGAGCAAGAAGCGAAAAACTATCCAGATGTTGAGTTGTCGCATATGTATGTGGATAACGCGGCCATGCAGCTGGTGCGTGCGCCTAAACAGTTCGACGTAATGGTCACGGGCAACATGTTCGGCGATATCTTGTCGGATGCGGCGGCCATGCTAACCGGTTCTATCGGTATGTTGCCATCTGCGTCTTTAGATAAAGACAACAAAGGTATGTATGAGCCTTGTCACGGCAGTGCGCCCGATATTGCTGGGCAAGGTATTGCAAATCCGCTCGCCACGATTCTTTCTGCATCCATGATGTTGCGTTACAGCTTGGGTGAAGTGGCCGCTGCTGATGCCATTGAGCAAGCAGTGAGTAATGTACTGGACCAAGGTCTACGTACGGCGGATATCTTCTCTGACGGCATGCAAAAAGTGTCGACAGAGCAAATGGGTCAAGCAGTGGTTGCTGCTTTGAAGGAGGTTTAATTTTATGAGTGCCAATTTAAAAGTCGGTCTAGTGGGCTGGCGCGGTATGGTGGGCTCTGTGCTCATGCAGCGCATGCAAGAAGAAGGGGATTTTGATCTTATTGCCCCTGTGTTCTTCACAACATCGCAAAAGGGCAAGCCTGCGCCAGATTTTGCGGGTAAAGATGCCGGTTTATTAGAAGATGCGTTTGATGTTGAAGCGTTAAAGACGCAAGACGTAATCATCACCTGTCAGGGTGGTGACTACACCAAGGAGGTGTACCCCAAACTGCGTGAAGCGGGCTGGGAAGGTTACTGGATCGATGCGGCGTCTTCATTGCGTATGGATGACAATGCCATCATCGTATTGGACCCAGTAAACCAAAATGTCATCGAAAAAGGCCTTGAGTCGGGTGTGAAAACCTACGTGGGTGGTAACTGCACGGTCAGTTTGATGCTGTTAGCACTAGGCGGTTTATTCGAGAAAGACTTGGTGGAGTGGGTGTCGCCTATGACCTATCAGGCGGCTTCAGGCTCAGGTGCTAAGCACATGCGTGAGCTGATCAGCCAAATGGGTGCGGTTCGCGATAACGTGAAAGACTTATTGGATGATCCAGCCTCGGCTATTTTGGAAATCGATAAGAGTACCTCTGAGTTTATTCGCAGCAAAGAATATCCGGTTGACCAGTTTGGTGTGCCACTAGCGGGTAGCTTGATTCCTTATATTGACTCTCAGTTAGAGTCTGGCCAAAGCCGTGAGGAATGGAAGGCTGAGGTTGAAGCCAACAAAATCATGGGTACAAGTGATGCGCCAACGCCAATCGACGGTTTATGTGTGCGTGTTGGCGCTATGCGTTGTCACTCTCAAGCCATGACCATCAAACTTAAGAAAGACTTGCCAGTTGCTGAGATTGAAGCCATTTTGGCCGGTGCAAACGACTGGGTGAAAGTGATCCCGAATGACCGTGATATCACCATGCAAGAGCTGACTCCTGCAAAGGTTACAGGGACTTTGAGTATTCCTGTTGGTCGTATTCGTAAGCTTAATATGGGTCCTGAATATATTTCAGCGTTTACAGTGGGTGACCAGCTGCTTTGGGGGGCTGCAGAGCCACTTCGTCGTATGTTGAGAATCTTACTGGCTCGTTAAAAATGATCACCTATGGGGGATTTGTCACCCCATAGGTGTGATTTTGTCTAAAAATGCGAACAAATGACCCGAAAAAGTGAGGTCAAAGTCTCCGCAACCCCTTATTAATATTGATAAATACTTGAATTTACTGAATACTTAGCCGCTTAATGACACAATCATATAAATAGGTTGTTTAGATAGGGCTAATTTATACCCTGTCGGCCCAAAGTATTAAAAAAATAAGGATACATTGCTATGTTGCGAAAGCTCGCGATTGCAATTGCCGCATCTGGGGCGATGATGAGTGCTACAAACGTTCTTGCCTTAGGCATGGGCGATATTGAGCTGGAATCTGCGTTGAACCAGCCACTGGATGCACGAATTAAGCTCTTGAAGGCAAGTGAGCTGGAAAATTGGGAAATGAAGCCCAACTTGGCATCTACGGAGGAATTCGAGAAGTCAGGCGTTGAGCATGTATTCTTTTTAAATAATCTTCAATTTGCTATTGAGCGCTCTGGTGATGACGTCTTTGTTCATGTCACCTCAAGACAAGCGGTCGTAGAACCCTTTTTAAATTTCCTTGTGCAAGTTGATTGGCCTAATGGCCGTCTATTGCGTGAGTATACCTTGTTACTTGATCCACCTGTTTTTAATGAGGAGCCTGCTGAACCGGTCAAACCGGCTCAATCTGATGCTTACGTTGATGACATGCCAAGTGAGGCACCCGCTTTACCAGGTACCGCACCATCGATGTCATCCGAACCTGAAGGCATGACGATGCCAGCAGAGAAACTAGTGCAAGAGGCGGCTGAGCCTAAAGCTGCACCAGAAGCAGAACCATCAGTATATAAAGTACGAGCCAACGACACCTTATGGGAAGTGGCTATCCGTACTCGTCCAAATCGTAATATTTCGCCTCAGCAGGCCATGCTTGCTATCCAAGATTTAAATCCCAATGCCTTTATTAATGGCAATATTAATCGCCTAAAGAAAAACCAAGTCCTTAGAGTGCCGGATGAACAACAAATGCGTTCACGTTCGTTCGATGAGGCTGTATCTGAAGTAGCAATTCAAAATCAGGCACAGGCTAAGCGCAAAGCACAACTGGATGCGACTCGCAAAGATGCGGCTGTT
>JBNMQC010000135.1:0-6655 GCA_051277445.1 Bermanella sp.
TCGGATGAGCTTTGCCGCAAGATTAACCGTGACGATGTGGCGGTTGCAGACTCTAAATTTGTGATTAATTACTTCAAATTGTCTGGTGATAACCGCTTATTGTGGGGGGGGGGTGAAAACTACACCACTAAATTCCCAAATGATATTCCAAATTTTGTGCGTAAGTATATGCTTGAGTTTTACCCAGAGCTTGCCGATGTGAAGATCGATTACGGCTGGGGCGGCACACTGGCCATCACCTTAAATCGTATGCCTTACTTTAATCGATTAGAAGAAAATGTGTTCGCGGCTCAAGGATACTCCGGTCATGGAGTGGCGTTAGCCACACTAGGTGGTAAAATCATGGCTCAAGCTGTCAGTGGAAGCGCCGAAAAGTTCGATGTATTTGCGTCAGTGCCTACGCCAACCTTTCCTGGTGGAACCTTATTGCGTTTCCCAGGCTTAGTGGCGGGCATGTTGTATTACGCAATGCGAGACCGCTTCTTTTAATATATCAAGCATGCTGCTTCGCTTAGCATGGCTTAATTGGTTTATGGGAATATATGACCAGTTCACGAAACAAGGTGGCTGCCAGCTCAGCTGAGATGGCGTCAACCAAAGATGTGGCACCAAGAAATGAGCCGGTACAAGGGCGCTCTAAACTGCGCTCTAAACAAATTATCGATGTAACCGGTGAGCTTTTAGAGCGAGTGGGTCTGGATGACTTAAATACCATCTTGATTGCCAAAGAGGTCGGTATTTCTATTGGCTCGCTTTATCACTACTTCCCAAATAAACATGCCATCTTATATGCCATGGCGATGCGCTGGCTAGATGAAATTGAAGTGGTGTTGAATGAATTTGAAACCTGGAACATCGAACAGATGAATCTCGATGATCTAGTGACCAAAATGCTCAGCACGAATTTAAAAGTATATAAAAAACAAAAAGCCATTTTAACCTTGGTGCAGGCCATGTTCTCTGTACCTGAGTTACGCAAGCTCGACATTCAACATGATGAGTTGGTGATCAAAAAAATGGCTCAAGTGTTTAAACGTATGGGTATGAGTCATCATTTAAAAGAGCGTGAACGTTTAGCGCGGGTGTATTTAGAGTCCACGCACAGCTTATTTTTGGTGATCGTTAACCAGAAAGGCGAGCGGGCAAAGCGCAGTTTGAATGATCTAAAATTAATGGTGAAAACCTTATTAAATACTTACCTTACGGATGAATCGTTCAACCAATAGTGTTTATCAGGTGAAATATGTCTGCAGTGAAATTATTACGCGTTAGCCCGTCTTTAGAAGGGCAAGAACAAACGCCGGTGGCAAAAGAACGTTTAATCAACGGCTCGCCGCTTGAGCGTTTGAATAACGTCTTTACCAACACCAAGGAAAACTTTTTTTGCGGTGTGTGGGAGTCTACAACCGGTAAGTGGAACTTAAACTACACCGAAGATGAGTTTTGCTACATGATCGAAGGCAAGGCGATTTTAACGGACTCAGAAGGCAATGCAGAAGAAATTAACGCAGGCGATGCTTTTGTTGTGCCTGCAGGCTATCAAGGCACATGGGAAACCATAGGTGTTGCCAAGAAGTTCTACTCAATATATGAAGAAGCCTAAACGGTAACTATCGCAAAAAAGCCAGTCTAAGACTGGCTTTTTTGTTGCGGTTTTGTTCTGCAGGCTTAAGTGTGTGGGGTTTGGGTGTGTTGAGTTTGAGTGAATAATTTTTTAACCCAACTAGCAGTGAACTGCCGCTTCACCGTAATGCCGTAGAAGTTTTCATAAATGTTAGGCAGTGGCATATAAGTGCTTAACAAGCCTTGCTTGATCTCATCTCTCACCACAACCTCAGGCAATACTGCTAACGCACCACTGTCACGCGTTAATAAGCGCATCATGGCCATGTCGTCAGTCTCGGCTAATATATTGGGCTTAAACTGATACTGGCTGCAAAAACTATCAAAGCTTCGGCGTATTTCACTTTTCTCACCGGGCAATATCCAACGAAAGTCTTGATAGCCATCCGGAAAGGTACTGGTGAGTGTTTTGGATTTTGGGCCAACAATAGCAAGTGGTTGACGGTCTATGAGTTGGCTCAACCAAGGTGCAGAATCGTTTTGCGTGTGAATCACCTGGGTGTTGGTGAGAATCAAATCAAACTCATGTTTGGCAAGGCCATTGAGTAAGTTAGACATGCCTCTGGAGTGCAAGCTAAAGCGTAATGTTTGTTGTTCATCAAGCAGCATGGGTTTGATGAAGCCCTCAATAAAGTTACGTGACATGGTGGATAGAATACCGATGCGAATGTGCTGGTATTCGGGCTCAACGCCTCGCTTCATGAGGGATTCTAACTCTTCACCTTTTGAAAAAATGTCTTGTGCGTAAGCCAGCACCTGTTGACCAGCATCGGTTAAGAGTAATTTTCTGCCGCGTCTTTCAAATAGATCTGCCCCCATACTTTCTTCCAATTGCTTAATTTGGGATGACAGCGCACTTTGTGAGACATGCAGAGATTTCGCCACCTGTGTGAGGTTGCCGTGGGTGGCGACCTGCCAGAAATAGTAGAGGTGATGGTAGTTTAAGCGGCTCATATCGTTCACTTAAATAGAATGAATTGTTATTTTATATCTATTTTACAGTTTTGTCCTGTCTCAACCATAATGAGCAAAATCAAAGAGAAGGGGGCAAACCATGGATGTTTTACAGCATTTGGCGTTTATATTAGGCGCATCGATTCCACTGATTCTTTTACTCGGCAGTGTGGTCAGTTTAACGGGCGCACCGGAAAAACTCTGGCGAAACGCCCATATAGCGGGATTCATGGCACTTATTGCTAGCATCCTTCTGTCAGCGCTGAGTCTCTATGAAGGGGCGGCAGGCGCATTTTTTGATTTTGTTCATATCACCCCTGTCAGTGTCATTATTCTGCTCGCGATTACCTTGATTGCCCTTGTTGTGCTGCGCTTCAGTGAAAACTACATGTCAGGGGAGCCTAATCAGCAAAAGTTTGCCGGTTTGCTTCAGCTGACGTTTGCTGCCTCAACGCTTGTGATTATTAGTAATCACCTGTTAGTGCTCATGGCCGCTTGGATGACCGTGAGTTTGGCCATGCATCAATTGCTTTTGTTCTACCCTGAGCGCCCACGGGCTGCGCTGGCCGCCCACAAAAAATTCATATTCGCTCGTTTGGCTGAACTGAGTTTATTTGCGGCATTTATTTTGTTGTACCTACAAAACAACAGTTGGGTGATCAGTGATTTAATGGCGCACTATGCCAGCGTGCAAGCACCGCTGAATTTTCAAGAACACCTTGCGGCTGGCTTAATTGCTTTGGCGGTTATCATTAAAAGTGCTCAATTGCCGGTTCATGGCTGGTTAATTCAGGTGGTTGAAGCGCCAACACCGGTATCAGCCGCTCTGCATGGCGGTGTGATCAATATGGGTGGCTTCATCCTGATTAGCTTTGCGCCTTTATTTGGCTTATCCGTGGCGGCCCAGTGGTTAGTACTGATTGTGGCGGGACTTTCCATGTTAATTGCTGCGCTAGTCATGACAACACGGGTCAGTATTAAAGTGCGCTTAGCTTGGTCCACCAGTGCGCAAATGAGTTTGATGCTGATTGAGTGTGCCCTTGGCCTCTATGAATTAGCACTGTTGCATCTTGTTGGTCATTCTTTTTACAAAGCCCATGCGTTTTTAAATTCAGGCAATGCGGTGAATCAGAATATATTGGCGCGCTCAGCTATTGAGTCACCCCCTAAGTTTGGTGATTGGTTATTTGCCAGTGTGTTTGGTATCGCCATCGTTGCAGGAGTTGCGTATCTAGCCAGTCAGGTGATTCAGTTTAATTGGTACTTGAGCCCTTGGTTGTTACTCACCTGTGCCTTGATCATGTTGCTGGCTCAACGTAATAGCTCCCATCACAGCTTGAATATACTGTCTTGTCTAATGCTGGCGGTGTTGGTGTCAGGGTTATATATCGGCTTAAAAAGTACATCGCACTTATTCATTAGCCCATCACAGCATGCGTACAGCATTTGGGCCGATGCTTGGGTCAGCGTGGTGTTTATCAGCTTGTTGATGGGTGGTTATTTACAGCGCTACCAGCTTAAGCGGATCTGGGTGCAAAAAATGAATCTAGCCCTGTTCTCTGGTTTGTATATTGATGAATGGAGCACCCGAACCACATTGGCCATTTGGCCAAAACTATTGCCTGTACGTATGAATGCAAAAGAAATGAAATCGTTCAAAAAGGAGAGTTTGTCATGAATACCGTTGAAAATATCGCTCCCGTATTAAGTGTGTTTCAATTTCAAGCCATTGGAAATGCCTGCGCCACTATCGCCCCCAGCTGGCCATTGGACGAAAATATTGCCGTGAACCCTTTTTGGAATATGAGCCATGAATCGTTTGAGCAGGTCAGTGCGAAATTATCGGCCTTAGGGAAAATACACACCCTCATGCCACCAAGCTATTACATGGAACAGTACCAAGCGGGCGTGATCAGCGAACACCATTTAAAGCAGGCAGCAGAAAGCTTGGGCCTTGCCGCGCCAGACAAAAATCTACTTAGGGTGGTGAAAAAACAAAGCGAGCTTTTTCACTGGCACAATGTCAGCGATTTGCTCGACATTCATCGAGAAAATAAAGTGGCATGGCGTGATGAAATTACTCACCAAATCAGCCAGTTTTGCGCTGCGTTTTTTCAGTACGACGGGCCGCTTAAGCCAATACACGAGCAGCACGGGGCTGGATTTTATCAAACCTGGTTAGGTGGGATTCAGGGTGATAAAGGCATCGCTATTTTAATGGGAGAGCCTAAGCTAAACCAATATTTAATGGGGCTGCCTCATGACGAGACAGATTTATTTGCCCAAGCCATTGAGGAATTAGGGATTGATGACGACATTCTTGAATACTACCTGCAGTCTTTATTGCTCGACATTAATGGCTGGGCGGCTTGGGTTGCTTATAAAAATTTCCATGATGCCCGTGACAATAACGGTGCAACGTTATTTGGTTTTCTAGCCATCCGTCTGGCATGGGAGTTAGTGTTGTGGCGTTACCATAATGACCAAGCGCTGCAACAAGGTCGTAAGTTACGTCACCAATGGGCGCAAGAAAAAGCGATTATCTTCTCAGCGGTTGAACAGCATAAAGACGCCCATAAACACCTATGGGTATGGCAAAAAGCCATGGAGATCGCCTATCAGGCATCAATTGTAAAGGGTCTTAAAACCGTTACCGAGCATGACTTTGTAAATCATAACCTAGACACTCAAGTGCAAGCGGTATTTTGTATTGATGTGCGCTCAGAGGTGATGAGGCGTGCACTTGAACAACAAAGCCCGCAAGTACAGACTTTCGGTTTTGCAGGCTTTTTTGGTATGCCGGTAAGCTATTCCAAATCAGGTAGTCACCTTACTCGCCCGCAACTGCCAGGTTTAATTAAGGCGCCATATCAAGTGGAGCAAGAGGCTTACAATATCGATATTGAGCACGCAAAGCAGGCAAAAAAATTAAACCAAGGAGCGCGTTTTCAAAACTGGTCCAGCCAGCCTAGCTCAACATTTAGCATGGTTGAAACCGGTGGACTGATGTATGGCTTTAAGCTGCTCAAAAACGCTGTATTTTCTAAATCTACAGATGAATCCTTAAGTGAATTTAACAAGGGGTCATACTGGTCCTTGAAGCAGGGACATCGTCCGCTGACGTTTAATGAAAAAGCCGACCTGATCACCAATGCGCTCAATGGCATGGGTTTGACCGAATCTTTTGCTGAGCGGGTTTTAATTGTTGGTCATTCAAGCCAAGGAACCAATAACCCACATCAACATGGATTAAATTGCGGAGCCTGTGGCGGACAAAGCGGTGAACTGAATGTCCGTATATTTTGTCAGTTAGCCAATGACGAACACATTCGAGCTGAATTAAAACAACGCGGTATTGAGATACCCGCACAAACTCAGTTTATTCCAATGGTGCACAATACCACTACAGATGAATTGCAAGTGCTTGATGAAACAGCACTCAGTGATGAGCTGGCCTCTTGGCTTTGTGCGGCACAGTTAACCGCGCAAAAGGAGCGTGCAGCAAACTTGGGATTACTAAAGGATGACCCGAATTTATCGGATAAGATTCTTAAGCGTAGTGTTGATTGGTCGCAAGTTCGCCCTGAATGGGGGTTGGCCAACAATGCAGCATTTGTGATTGCGCCACGTTCATTAACCGCTAAATTGAACCTACAAGGTCGTTCATTTTTACATGATTATGAGTGGCAGAAAGATACCGATTCAAGTGTGTTGAACGGTATTATGAGCGCGCCCATGATTGTCACCAATTGGATTAACATGCAATACAACGCGTCGGTATTTGATAATGCGAAATACGGCAGCGGTAATAAAGTTTTGCATAATGTGGTTGGCGGAAACATAGGCGTGTTTGAAGGCAATGGAGGCGACTTACGAATTGGTTTGCCTAAACAGTCGATTCATAGTGGTGAAAAATGGATGCATCAACCATTGCGTTTAAGTGTGTTTATAGCTGCGCCTCAAGAGGCAATTGAAGCCATCATTAATAGTAATGACGATATCAAGAACCTTGTAGAAAACGATTGGCTGTTTATTCTTCAGGTGGATACCCAAACGATGAACGTGCAGATTTACCAAA
>JBNMQC010000136.1:0-6591 GCA_051277445.1 Bermanella sp.
TCTTGCTGAGATAAGGTAAAGTCGTATGACAATGGTGAGCCGGCTCGATCGCCCGCTTTCTCCTCTGGCGAGGCCGGGCTACAGGCCTGCAAGGTGAAGCAAAGTGCGACCCCGAGTCCAAGTCGAGTGAAGTACCGTCCCATGGTAATCGTACCTATTTTATAATAATGGCCAAATCGCACATGGTGGTTATTGTGTAGAATTCGAGCAGCTTTGACTGTGAATAAGCCCACAAAGCCAGTATTAATTTATTTAAAGTACATTTGGAATATAAACCTTGCCTGATATTAGTTTTCAATACAGCGCCCAAACCTCGCTTCACCAATGCCAATTTCAGGCCATGGCAAGCCCTTGCCAAATCATCATTGAGGCACCCGCAGACTTTGACAGCGAACCCTTATTCACAGACGTCAGCAAAGAAGCTTGGCGCATTGAGCGCAAGTTCAGTCGCTATCGTAAAGACAACCTCATGTACGCCATTAACCAGCACCAGGCTTGTGAACTGGACCCTGAGACTCAGTCTCTATTGGACTTTGCAGCGCAGTGTTATGAATTAAGTGACGGCTTATTTGATGTCACCTCTGGCGTACTGCGAAAGGTATGGAACTTCAAGACCATGACATCGCTCCCCAGTGAAGCTGAGGTGAAACAGCTCTTACCCTTTATTGGTTTTCAAAAAATTAAGCGGCAGGGTCAAACCATACAGCTGCCAGATGGCATGGAGCTGGACTTTGGTGGCATAGGTAAAGAGTACGCTGTGGATAAGTGCTGGCAAGTTTTAAGTGAACACTGCCAATACCCTTTTCTGGTCAACTTTGGTGGCGACCTAAGAGTGAGCGGCCCGCGCACGCAGAGTCAGGCTTGGCGCACCGGGGTTGAAAACCCGAATGGCACCCACCCAACGGCCATTATTGAGATCAAGCAAGGTGCCATCACTACCAGCGGTACGGCCATGCAGCATTTCACTCATAACGGCGTGCGCTACGGCCATATTCTCAACCCGAAAATCGGTTGGCCTGTGAAGAATCCACCTGTTTCCATAACAGTGGCTGCCAACACGTGTATTGAAGCGGGATTACTCTCAACTCTGGCCATGCTACAGGGTGAGAACGCGCGAAGTTTCCTTGAAGAACAAGGAGTTACATTCTGGTTACAATAATCCACCTTAGCGCCCTACAAACCGTAGGCAATCAGCTAAACTCAGTTCTCTAAAAAGGCCATTTATTCATAGGGAATTATGCTACCATGCGCCCCAAATTCTCCCACAGATAGCAGGATGGGGAATTTTTGATGCATATTTGCAAATTTTCGCCCTTTAAAGGCCTATCCTGCTATTTTTTTGTTCAATATCGTCGCCAAAGCCATTAAACTCTGCGGCGATTTTTACCCTGCAATGTCGAGCAAGTTATGTCAGACCTATCTAAATACAGAAATATCGGTATTTTCGCCCACGTAGATGCGGGCAAGACTACCACAACCGAACGTATCCTTAAGCTTACTGGTAAAATCCATAAGACGGGTGAGGTTCACGATGGTGAATCTACTACGGACTTCATGGAACAAGAAGCTGAGCGCGGTATTACCATCCAGTCTGCTGCGATCACCACGTTCTGGAAAGATCACCGCATGAACGTTATCGATACTCCTGGGCACGTTGACTTCACAGTTGAAGTATATCGTTCTCTTAAAGTACTTGATGGCGGCATCGGCGTATTCTGTGGTTCTGGTGGTGTTGAGCCTCAATCAGAAACGAACTGGCGTTATGCGGATGAGTCGGGCGTATCTCGTATCATCTTCGTCAACAAATTAGACCGTATCGGTGCTGACTTCCATAAAGTAGTTGACCAAGTAGAAAACGTATTAGCGGCTAAGCCTCTAGTAATGGTGCTTCCTATTGGCCGTGAAGACGACTTCGTGGGTGTGGTTGATCTTCTAACTCGTAAAGCATGGGTTTGGGATGACACTGGTCTTCCTGAAAACTATGAAATCAAAGACATCCCAGCTGACATGGTTGAAGATGTTGAAATGTACCGTGAACAGCTAATCGAAACCGCTGTTGAACAAGACGATGATCTAATGATGGCGTACATGGATGGTGAAGAGCCTTCTATGGAAGACATCAAGCGTTGTATCCGTAAAGGTACTAACGAACTAGCGTTCTTCCCTACTTTCTGTGGTTCTGCGTTTAAGAACAAAGGTATTCAACTTATCCTTGATGCCGTTGTTGATTACCTACCAAGCCCAACTGACGTAATCCCACAAGATCTAACAGATGAGCTAGGTGAGCCGACTGGCGAAGTTGCAACTGTATCGGTTGATGAGCCTTTCCGTGCCCTTGCGTTTAAAATCATGGATGACCGTTTTGGCGCGCTAACCTTCGTTCGTATTTACTCAGGTAAGCTGAAAAAAGGTGACACCATTCTTAACTCGTTCACTGGTAAAACAGAACGTGTTGGCCGTATGTGTGAAATGGAAGCCGATGAGCGTAAAGAACTAGACTCTGCTCAAGCCGGTGACATCATCGCGATCGTTGGTATGAAGAACGTTCAAACTGGTCACACGCTTTGTGATCCTAAACACCCATGTACTCTTGAAGCCATGGTCTTCCCAGAGCCAGTAATCTCTATCGCTGTTACGCCTAAAGACAAAGGCGGCGCTGAGAAAATGGGTATCGCGATCGGTAAAATGGTTGCAGAAGATCCTACTTTCCTTGTACACACAGATGAAGACAGTGGTCAGACCATCCTTCGTGGTATGGGTGAGCTTCACTTAGACATTAAAGTGGACATCCTTAAGCGTACCTACGGTGTTGACCTAATTGTAGGTGAGCCTCAAGTAGCTTACCGTGAAACCATCACCAAAGAAGTTGAAGATTCTTACACGCATAAGAAACAGTCTGGTGGTTCTGGTCAGTTCGGTAAGATCGATTACCGCATCAAGCCAGGCGAGCAAAACTCTGGCTTCACCTTCACGTCTACAGTTGTGGGCGGTAACGTTCCTAAAGAATTCTTCCCAGCGATTGAGAAGGGTTTCAAAGGCATGATGGATACAGGTGTTCTAGCTGGCTTCCCAGTACTGGACGTTGAAATTGAACTGTTTGACGGTGGCTTCCACGCGGTTGACTCCTCTGCAGTAGCGTTCGAATTAGCGGCACGTGGCGCATTCCGTCAGTCTATCCCTAAAGCCGGTGCACAACTTCTTGAGCCAATCATGAAAGTTGACGTGTTCACGCCTGAAGATCACGTTGGTGATGTAATCGGTGACCTTAACCGTCGTCGTGGCATGATCTCTGGTCAAGAAGCGGCTGGTTCTGGTGTACGTGTTAAAGCGGACGTTCCTCTATCTGAGATGTTCGGCTACATCGGCCACCTACGTACTATGACGTCTGGTCGTGGTCAGTTCTCGATGGAATTCTCTCACTACTCTGCATGCCCTGCATCAGTATCTGAGAAAGTCATTGCTGAAGAGAAAGAGCGTCAAGCAGCTAAAAACAAATAAGTTTTTAACTTGCTAAAAAGAAAGGTCACTTCGGTGGCCTTTTTTTATGCCTAAATAGTTCTTACTGAAATTCTCTCAACTCTTACTTTGCGCATGCCCTGCATCAGTATCTGAGAAAGTCATTGCTGAAGAGAAAGAGCGTCAAGCAGCTAAAAACAAATAAGTTTTTAACTTGCTAAAAAGAAAGGTCACTTCGGTGGCCTTTTTTTATGTCTAAAGAAATATGAAGTGATTTACCCAATGGCTACTGATGCATGCGCCTGTTCATACATGAAAAATAAGCTCTGCCCTTAAATCACACACATTGATTTTAAGAATGTACTCCACCCCGCTTTCTACAAATATCCCCTCACCCCTTATCTGACTATTTGCAGTGTTTGTTTAACACCACCTACCCAACAGTGTAACAATTTGTAAGCAAAGCCTATGAGTGGCTTACGCTGAGTTAAGTTTTATGTATATTCATACAAGGTACATCTTAGGTTTACCCTCTCATGGTTAGGCAATGACTGAAAATAATAACAATATTGATATCCAGCAAATCATTTCTCAGTCCCCTTGGTTCGGTGAATTACCCAATGACGCGCAACAAATCTTGGTCTCAGCGGCCCGTATTGAGACTTATCCAAAACATGCCTTTTTGTACACGGCGGGCGATACCTCATCCAAAGTACACTGCTTGGTTGAAGGCCATGTCAGGGCGCTAATTACGAGCCCACAAGGACATGAGTTTGGGCTAGACGAATTCAGACCCAATTCTTGGTTAGGTGAAGCCATGCTGTTTTCAGATGAGCGCAAGGTGTTGTCTGTTCAATTCAAAGCAACAGGCAAAACTCTGTGTCTGCCCACCAAAACCGTTATTGCCCTTGCCGAGCAGCACCCCAGTATTTATCGCAATATTCTAAAGAATCAGATCAAGCGTAATCGAGGCATGTATCGCTTAATGGCAGGCATGTTGTTTTATCCTCTTAAGTCACGTTTAGCTTGGCGTATTTTGTATTTTCTTAAACGCCACTCAGTCAAAGAAAAGGATGGTACTTATCTGGATATGGACTTCACCCAGCAAGACCTTGCCAGATTGGTGTTCGGCTCCAGACAAAGGGTGAATAAGATCTTTAAGCACTGGTCAGAGATAGGCTTAGTCGTGTCGAAATCCAAAAAGTATTTCATCCCAAATGTTAAGCGCCTAGAAAAAGAAGCCAGTCAAACGGAGGAGCTATAAGCGGCTCTTTTGCTTAAGAACAGGTTTCGCTCGAT
The DNA here is from genome assembly GCA_051277445.1 of Bermanella sp. Classification (GTDB taxonomy): domain Bacteria; phylum Pseudomonadota; class Gammaproteobacteria; order Pseudomonadales; family Oceanobacteraceae; genus Bermanella. Next base: position 4,756 of record JBNMQC010000136.1, read on the forward strand.
TGCATAATGTCACCTAGGTGACACCTTGGTTTCTAGCCATTTGCTATGGTCAAAGTATTGCAAAGTCTCATGTTCTTTCTTGAGATCAATGCCGTTGAATAATAAATATAACAACAGCATCGCTTAGCTTGGCTCTAATAGCCAAACGACCTTGAGCGATCCAATCGGAGTGTATTATGTCTAGTAGCCGTCAACACGGGGATGTTCACCCTGGCGCCAAATGGGGGCCGTTTACCTTACGCATCCCCTTTATCCACACACGCTTCTCTTTACCCGATTACCTGCAAGGTGTCGCCGTCGCCGGAGCCACAGGCTTAGCATTGGTGCCTGTCTTTACCCACATCATGGGGCTGTCATTCGAAGAAGCCGTGGTCATGGCCACCATTCATAGCTTACTGATTTCTCTATCTTGGTTTGCCTTTGGTGACCCTTATGCACCAGGCTGGTTAACCCCTGCGGTGCCTTTTGTCATCGCCTTTTTAACCCTACCCGCCTTTAGGTTGGCCGAAGGTGGGTTTGATCACATTGCCCAATTTCAAGCCATGACCGCCATGACGCTCAATTTCTCGGCCATTCTCATATTCTTAGGGGTCACAGGGTTAGGGGCGAAACTGGTTAAATATGTCCCTAATGTATTAAAAGGCGGCATTATCTTGGGGGCTGCCCTTGCTGCATTCATGCGTGTAACGGAACCAGGAGATGCCTCAAACGTGTTTGAGCAAGCCCCTATCGCAGGCACACTCGGTGTCTTTATCTGTATGTTATTGGCCTTTTCAAAACCGCTTCAACAGAAAATGGTGCATATGAAATGGCTCGCTGTTTTGGTCGGCTTAGGCTTACTACCAGGCTTTATTGTGGCTGGATTTACCGGTTATTTTACACAAGAGTTCACTTATAACATTAGCTGGGAAATCTTAGATGTGCCTACCCACGCGGCTTCTCTTTGGGGAAAAGTGTCTCCCTTTGCTATTGGTTGGCCGTCTGTGGATATGTTCCTAACCGCCCTGCCATTGGCGTTGATCACCTACGTATTATTTTTCGGCGATCTCGTAACCGGCGATGAATTAATCGAAGAAGCACAGCCAAAACGGCCTGATGAAAAACTCGATATCAACAGCACCAGAGCACATATCGCAACCGGTATTCGCAATGTAATTATGGCAATAACAGCACCTTTTTTCTCTACTCAGGGTGTAATGTGGACAGGCATACAAGTCATCCTGTTGAAACGCTGGGGCCTTGGGCGTGAAAAAGTGGACTCATTCTTTGACTCCATCAGCAGCTTTTATGCCCTGTTCTTTCTTGTGCCCCTGCTGTTTATTTTCTTACCCCTAGTCACCCTACTGCAGCCCCTGTTGCCTTTGGCATTAGCCATAACCTTAATACTCACGGGCTTTTCTTGCGCTATGCTGGCTTTGTCTTTGGTCAAAGACGCCACAGAACGAGGAGTCATGGTGGTCATTGCCATTTCCCTATGCGTATTCCAATTGCCCTGGGTTGGCATGTTAGTGGGCCTAATCACCGTATTTGCTCTGCTGGGTCCAAGTGCTTTTGTGAATCAAAAAGTAGAGCTGGATTTTGCACACACAAAACGCGAAGGCTCTGATGAGAGCTAATTAAAACACCTAGGCATCACACTTAAACCGAGCACTGGCTGCTCGGTTTTTTTTATTTTAGAACCCGAATTAGACGTAAGGGAATATCGGCCACGAATGCTGGGCATAAAAAAAGGCCTCCGAAGAGACCTTTCTTTGTGAGCCGAAGCTCAGCGTAGTGTTAAATCAACGATTACTCGATGATTTTAGCTACAACGCCCGCACCTACAGTACGACCACC
>JBNMQC010000137.1:0-6481 GCA_051277445.1 Bermanella sp.
CGGATAATATCAGATTGATCATGGGCTGAAACAATCATTACAGGGATATGAGGATAGTGTGCAACTAAAAATATTAAGCCGCTAAAACCTTGCGCACCGGGCATGTGCAGATCTAATAGAATGAGCTGCGCCTGATCGTGTTGCTCTACTTGTAACTGCAAGCTTGAAAGGTCTTGTGCTTCATGGATTTGAACATCAGGAAACTCACGCAATAACGTGCCACTTAAAGCACTGCGAAATAGAGGGTGATCGTCTGCTACGATAATACGATAAGCGTCCGACATAAATGTCCATTTTTGTTATTTTTAATATTCTCTAAATGTACACCATTCTCAATAATATTCCACGTGTAAGATTGCGCCGTTTTTATATTCACCTAAGACTTAAACACAATTATTTAAGCCTTAGGTTTTTTCACTCTATTAAGCGGCTGTAGAAAGCGCCTTATGATCTGTAATTAATGAATCCACCACACTTGGATCCGCCAACGTCGAAATATCACCCAAGGTATCAAATTCATCCGTCGCAATTTTACGTAAAATGCGACGCATTATTTTTCCGCTTCGGGTTTTCGGTAAACCTGGGGCCCATTGAATAATATCCGGTGTCGCAATGGGGCCGATCTCTTTTCGCACCCAAGCAATTAAGTCGTCTTGCATGGCTTTACTCGGTTGCTTACCGTGGTTAAGTGTCACATAGACATAAATACCCTGGCCTTTTATATCATGGGGGAACCCCACAACCGCCGCTTCGGCCACAGCCTCATGAGCCACCAGGGCACTCTCGATTTCGGCGGTGCCCATGCGGTGACCTGAAACATTTAATACGTCATCCACACGGCCCGTGATCCAGTAATAACCATCTTCATCACGCTTAGCGCCATCACCTGTGAAGTAGCTGCCTTCAAAGGTTGCAAAATACGTATCAATAAAACGCTGATGGTCACCAAACACGGTGCGCATTTGCCCAGGCCAACTGTCTTTTATGATCAAATTCCCGCTTGCTGGCCCTTCAAGTTCAACCCCTTTTTCATCCACCAATGCAGGTTGAACACCAAAGAATGGGCGAGTGGCTGAGCCAGGTTTTAATTCAGTGGAACCCGGTAGCGGTGTGATCATGGCTGCGCCGGTTTCTGTTTGCCACCAAGTATCGACAATCGGGCACTTATTACGGCCAAACGTGCGGTAATACCAGCGCCAGGCTTCAGGATTAATCGGTTCACCTACGGTGCCTAATAGACGCAAACTTGAAAGACTCGCTCCGGCAACCGGCTCATCCCCTTCTGCCATTAAAGCGCGAATGGCGGTGGGCGCGATGTACAAAATGTTGATATCAAACTTGTCGATCATCCGAGCAATGCGTCCGCAATCTGGATGGGTAGGAACACCTTCATACATCACCACGGTAGCACCATTGCATAGGGGCCCGTAGACAATATAGCTGTGGCCAGTGATCCAACCCACATCCGCTGCACACCAATAAACATCCCCTTTTTTATAGTCAAAGATGTATTCATGGGTCATGGAGGCATACACCAAATAGCCACCACAGGTATGCAAGACACCTTTTGGTTTACCGGTGCTGCCTGAGGTATACAAAATAAATAACGGATCCTCTGCATTCATTTTTTCAGGCGGGCACACCTCACTTTGAGTGTTCACCAAGGTGTGATAATCCACATCGCGATTAGGCACCACGTTTACATCGGTATCAGTGTGTTGCAATACCACCACATGTTTCACCAAGCCTGCCGGGCAAAGTTCTATTGCACGGTCAATGTTGTCTTTTAATGGCACAAATTTACCGGCCCTTAAGCCTTGATTCGCCGTAATAATAAACTGGCTATTCCCGTCTTCAATTCGTCCAGCTAAGGCTTCTGGAGAAAACCCTGCAAACACCACAGAGTGAACCGCACCAATGCGGGCGCAGGCCAACATAGCAATGGCCGCCTCTGGCACCATGGGCATATAGATGGTCACCACATCGCCTTTTTTAACACCCAGTTGCTTTAAACCGTTGGCAAATTTATTCAGTTGTTCTGATAACTGTTTATACGTTATTAAACGAGACTGGCCTTGTTCGCTGTCAGGCTCCCAAACAATGGCAGTGGTATCCGGTGTGTTTTTGGCATGGCGGTCGACACAGCTTTGGGTCACATTTAATTCACCATCTTCGAACCAGCGAATATGTAAATCATCTTTGGCATACGACACGTCTTTTACTTTTGTAAAAGGCGTCAGCCAATCCACGCGCTGAGCTTGCTCAGCCCAAAACGCCTCAGGTTGTGAAATGGATTGCTGATACATTTCAAGATATTGGTCATTGGTTAACAGTGTCTTTTGATTCGGCTGAATCGGATAAATCATTTGCTCGGTCATGGTCTTCCCCCTACATACGAATTCGCTTGCATGACATCAGTGTCTAGGCTGCCTCTTTTTTTCACCATTAGACCTTTGTCTAACCAACGATATTTCTGTTACTACCGAGCCATAATATTTAGCAAGTGAAATCGTATTAGACTTTAGTCGAATATATACCAAGGGCTAATAGGTATTTTTTTTATTAGAGCTCTTACTGCCATTGTGACAAAAATATTCATAGCTAAAAAAGCCGTTTAGTTATGGGTATTTCTTTTAAACACTTGGAGGGAAGACCATGAGAAAGCCCATCTCATTTAAAACCAATAATAAAAAAACCCTTGCCCTAGCCTGCACACTTGGCTGTGCAGCATTAGCAAGTCCAATCACCCAAGCGGAAACTCAATATAAATTTGGTGGCTTCATTAAATTTGATGCCGTTTTTAGCCAGTACTCTGACAGCCAGCGAGCAAGTTCAAGTGTCGGTGATGATTTCTTAGTGCCCTCTACCATTGCCGTGGGGGATGGTTCTGGCGAAGGGGACATGGTGTTTGATAGTAACGCGAAGTTTTCTCGAATTAATTTTAAAACCACCACCGGCACAGACGTCGGTGATGTGGTGAGCTTCATTGAAATGGACTTCAATGCAGGCAACGATGAACGTCTCACCAACCAAGCCAGTAATGGTTTGCGCCATGCTTTTTTAGCATGGAACAAAGCCGATGGCAGTTCCCTCACCGCCGGTCAAACCTGGAGCACGTTCTTTAATGTCGGCGCACTCCCTGAAGCGGTTGATTTTGTTGGCCCAACCTCAGGGACCATTTTTGTGCGCCAGCCTCAGATTCGTTACACCCTGCCCATGGCAGGCGGCAAGTTGATGGTGGCGGCGGAGAATCCATCATCCGGTTTTAATGATGATCGCGGAAGCGCCACCGCTAACTCAAATAATATCGACGACAACACCATGCCCGATTTCATTGGCCGCTTTGACGCCAGTGCGGGCAGCCTAAGTTATTCCGCGGCACTGATGCTGCGTCAGATTGCTTATAACGATGGCACAAATGACAAAAGCGAAATGGGATACGCCGTATCACTCAGTGGTAAATACGCCATGAATAACGGAGACGATGTGAAATTCATGCTAAGCAGCGGCGCACTAGGTCGCTACATTGCATTAAATGCTTTTCGTGATGGTGGTATTGAAGCCGATGGAAGCATTGATCTAAACAATGTGACCGGTGGCTTTGTGGCGTACAAACACATGTGGAGCCCACAAATGCGCAGCACAGTTTCTTATGCCTTCGCTGATGCGGATAACTCAGATGCCATCACATCCGACATCACCAAATCCATCAACAATATGTACGTCAACCTCATGTATAGCCCAACCAAACAGCTGACATTTGGTGGTGAATACATCCTGGCTGAACGCGAAACTGAAAGCGGTGCAAATGGGGATCTATCACGTATTCAATTCACCAGTAAATTAAGTTTTTAAACAATTTATGCGCTGGGTGATTCACGCCAAGCAAGATGTGTAATAGACCTATGTCTAATAGTCATCACAGCGCGCAATGTTTAAAACAAGGTGAACACATTAGGAGAAAGCATCATGTCATTTAAATCTGAAAGCGATGCCAAAGCATATTGGAAAGAGAACCTCTCACTCATGGTCAAACTATTGATCATTTGGTTTGTGGTGTCTTTTGGCTGCGGTATTTTATTAGTGGACGTACTCAATCAAATTCAAATCGGCGGTTATAAGTTGGGCTTCTGGTTTGCGCAACAAGGTTCCATTTATACCTTTGTGATACTGGTTTTTTATTACACAAAGAAAATGGGTCAACTTGATCGTAAATATGGCGTCGACGACGAATAGAGGTGCACCATGGAATTACAAACACTCACCTACATAGTCGTAGGTATCACATTTGCAATCTACATCGGCATTGCCATTTGGGCCCGCGCCGGTAGCACAAAAGAGTTTTACATTGCTGGGGGTGGCATTCACCCTGTTGCCAACGGTATGGCGACCGCTGCTGACTGGATGAGCGCGGCGTCGTTTATTTCAATGGCCGGTTTAATTGCCTTCATGGGTTACGGCGGTTCGGTTTTCTTAATGGGTTGGACAGGTGGCTTTGTTATTTTAGCCATGTTGCTGGCACCTTATTTAAGAAAATACGGCAAGTTCACTGTTCCTGAATTCATCGGTGATCGCTTTTATTCACGTACCGCGCGAATTGTCGCCGTTGTGTGTTTAATTATTTGTTCTGTTACTTATGTAATTGGTCAAATGAAAGGCATCGGTGTGGCGTTTTCTCGTTTCTTAGAAGTCAGTTACGACACCGGCTTACTTGTTGGTATGTGTATTGTATTTTTCTATGCGGTACTCGGTGGCATGAAAGGGATTACTTATACCCAGATTGCACAGTACTGTATTTTGATTTTAGCCTATACCATTCCTGCTATATTCATTTCCCTCAGCTTAACCGGTAACCCAATCCCACAACTGGGCTTTGGTTCCACCTTAAGTGGCAGTGATGTGTACCTACTCGATCGGCTTGACCAAGTGGTGACTGAACTGGGCTTTGCTGAATACACCACCAGTGTGCGCCTGAGTACCGTGAACATGTTTGCTTATACTTTATCGTTAATGATTGGTACGGCAGGTTTGCCTCACGTGATCATTCGCTTCTTTACCGTACCAAAAGTAAAAGACGCACGTTCTTCTGCTGGTTGGGCACTTGTATTCATTGCGATCCTTTATACCACGGCCCCTGCCGTTGCCGGTATGGCGCGTTTAAACCTTATGAATACAATTGAACCGACTAGCGGTGAAAATCTGGCTTATGATGATCGTCCACAGTGGTTTAAAAACTGGGAAAAAACCGGACTATTGCAGTTTGAAGATAAAAACGGCGATGGCTTAATCCAGTACACCGCAGACAAAACCACCAATGAAATGGTGAAAGTGGATCGTGACATCATGGTATTAGCGAACCCTGAGATTGCACAACTGCCAAACTGGGTCATTGCCTTGGTGGCCGCCGGTGGTTTAGCCGCAGCGCTGTCAACCGCAGCCGGTTTACTGCTCGCCATTTCATCCGCCATCAGTCATGACTTACTCAAGGGTGTGTTCATGCCAGATATCTCTGAGAAACAAGAGTTAATGGCATCTCGTATTGCCATGGCCGGCGCCATCGCCCTTGCAGGTTATCTCGGGTTTAATCCACCCGACTTTGCAGCAGGGACCGTGGCGCTGGCGTTTGGTTTAGCCGCTTCGTCGATCTTCCCAGCACTGATGATGGGTATCTTCAGCAGCCGCATCAATAAAGAAGGCGCCATTGCCGGTATGATCGCAGGTATTACGGTGACGCTTCTGTATGTGTTCCAACACAAAGGCATCATGTTTGTGCCTGGTACCGAGTTCCTAGGAGACATGCCTAGCAACTGGTTCTTTGGTATTGAACCTAACGCCTTTGGCGCCATCGGTGCCGTTGTAAACTTCGCAGTGGCATTCGCAGTGTCTCGCTCAACACAAGCGCCACCAAAACACATCCAAGAGTTGGTTGAGCACATTCGCGTACCATCTGGTGTAAAAGAAGCACAAGATCATTAAGTAAAACTGACTGAACTAAGCCTTTCGATTCGGGCTTGCCCCGGTACTTTACCGGGGCATTTTTTTACTTTAACTTGTGGTTACATCAACCCAAAGGAAACGGTATGTTTAAAAACAAGCACGTAGTAGTTTCACTGATTGTGGCACCGATTCTTGCTGTCATTAGTTATTTTGCGATTGATGCCATCGTGGCAGAGACACCCCATGCCGCCAAAGCCGGTGAGCGTGTTGCTCTCATCGAAAAACCAAACTGCCGTTATTCAAGCGGTGCCTGTGATCTAAAAAATGGCGAATTTGAAATGCGTATTCATGCTAATTGGTCCGATGATGTACAGGTATTACTCACAGTTGAATCAAACTATCCATTAGACGGTGTGATAGCCGCTCACGTTCAAGACGACACAAACAATGTACCGCCGATAAATATGCGTCCAGTTGATCAATACGGTTACAAGTGGGCTTTAAGTATTATTAATCCAAATTTAAAAATAGATCGTTTGCGTTT
>JBNMQC010000138.1:0-6452 GCA_051277445.1 Bermanella sp.
CGCTGGCTTGCTGTGCATCCACAGAATTTAAAACTTCGCTTAAGTTAAATTTTTCACAAAACTGCTGTTGGCGTTTTAATTCTTTTTCATTAAATGCTAACTGCAAAACCCCACAATCATCCCAGTTTTGTTTGTCCGGCATCAGGTGTTTGAGTAGGGCTAGGCTATAAAGGTACCCAGAAAGATAAAACTCACTTTGTATATTCATGTCGCTTGCGAGTTTTGCGTAAAGCACACCCTGAGCATTGCCTGAGGCGCCGTTGGCCAACTGATCATGTTTATCGATTAATGTCACTTGCCAGCCTCGCTGAGCTAGAGCATACGCGCTGGCGCAGCCAGCAATGCCAGCACCAATGACAATCACTTGTTTTGATTGGCTGATGATAATGGGTGGTGTGTGCCAAGCAGATGTGTTTAGCCACGGTGGAGCAATGGGCCCCTGTGTCGCATAAAACTGGCCATAAAGCATTTCACGCTTTTTACCAAAGCCTTTTGCTTTTAAAGTTTTAAAACCTGCTGCCTGTAAGCCTCGTCTTACCATGCCTGCAGCGGTGAAAGTGGCAAAGGAGGTATCCTGATGGCTGAGCTTAGCCATTGTTTGAAATAAATGACTGCTCCACATGTCTGGGTTTTTGGATGGTGCAAAACCATCTAAAAACCAAGCATCGACCTTGGCATGCATTTGATTTAACCAATCATCAATATCCCCAAAAAACAGGTGTAATATCACAGACCCTGAGTCTGGCGTTAATCGTGGCAGAGTAATGCGATGCCAGCCAGATACCAACGCTGGGTAACTTGATAGCAGCGCATTACTCAGTTGTTGAAGTTCTGGCCATTGCTCAAGTGCAATGGTTAGGCTGTCTTTATCAAGAGGGTATTTTTCAAGGCTGACAAAATGCAGGGTTTGGTTCTTATTGCTGTGCTCTAACCATTGTTGCCATGTGCACAGTAAGTTAAGCCCAGTGCCAAAGCCGGTTTCGGCTATGGTGAAAACTGTGCGGTGTGGCTGGGCCCAGCGCTGTATTAATTGGCTGTGCTCTAAAAAAACGTAGCGAGTTTCACTGATGCCACTGGCTTTTGAAAAATAGACATCATCAAATTGAGTAGAAACAGGTGAGCCATCGGTCCACTGGATTTGAGCAGGCTTGATCATGAGTGTCTTACTTTATACGAGATGGCGGGATTTTAGCAGAGAACGGTTTAGGAATGTATTGGCTTATAAAGCTAGGTTTAGGTGGGAAAGGATGGGGGTATTGTCACAAGCCACCGTCCTGCATTAGATCATGCATTACTCGGTGGCTATGTGAGCAATCAATTCACTATGGTTTTGTGTAACTGATTTTTACTTCTTTAATGATAATAGGTTCAACCGGTACGTCAGACATACCTTGGCTGCGAGTCGTTGGTAGTTGGCTGATGGCATCCACCACTTCCATACCGCTCACTACGTTGGCAAATACCGCGTAGCCGAAATCACGATAGCCGTTGTTCAAAAAGTAATTATTTTTTACATTAATGAAGAATTGGCTGGTGGCACTGTTAACTTGAGCGGTACGAGCCATGGCGACAGAACCGCGATTATTAAATACGCCATTATCCGCTTCGTTTTTAATAGGCTCTTTCACGGCCTTGCGAGTCATGGTTTCAGTAAAGCCGCCAGTTTGAATCATGAAGTCTTTAATCACACGATGAAAAATTACGCCGTTGTAAAAACCTTCATTGGCATACCGCAAAAAGTTCGCAACCGAGATAGGTGCTTTTTCAGGTGATAATTCTAATGTGATGTCACCTTGGTTGGTTACTAGGGTTGCATATGGCGTGGCGATATCGGCACTGACAGCAGGTTCAGTCGTTGTTGCGGCTTCTTGTGCAAATGAAAGTGAGGTGACTAACAATAAAACCGATGCATAAATGAAACGAATCATAAAATCTCCAAATAAAAATAAAGCCAGCACTGGTCCTTGAAAAGGCAGGGCTGGCTTTGTTGTCAGTGTTTGTTATGCCCAGGTATCGCCGCGGCGACCGGATAGTTTTGGTAATAACCAACCAAGGAATAGACCCAGTAAGATTAACCCACCACCTACAAGGATGTAGTTTAAATCCTTGCTCGCTTGCAGGCGCTCATTTTCAGCGCGTAACGTATCCACAGTAATTTTCAGTTGTTCACCTTGTTCAAGTAACTCTTGATTTTTCTTATCAAGGTTAATGGCGTTGGCGCTGACTTTTTTGATGTACTCAAGTTCTTTTGCTTGTTCGGACTTGTCTTCGCTTAAATCACCGGCAGTACGCTTGGTTTCGGCTAGCGCTTTTTTGGTTTCGTTGTATTTGCTTTGTAACTCAGAGTAATCGGTTTTGGTTTTTTCTAACTCGCGTTGAGTAAGAATCAGTTTTTCAAATGCGATGGGTTCGTCTTGAATGAAGCGAGTCGGTACCCAGCCTTCTAGGCCTTTATCGGTAATGACTTTGGTGAATTTTAGCTCTTCATTTTCTTCAATAAATTGAAGGTGCGTACCGCTTTTTAAAATCTTTAGGATTTTGTACTCATTGCCTGGGCCGCTGCGTAAGTTAATCCAAAGCTCATCGCTGATATAACGCTTTTCGGCTACGGCTGGGTAGAGCACTAATAAAGTCAGTATAAAAAGTGTAATACGTTTCACTTTGCGCTTCCTGTCTGTTTTTTATTCGATGATTTAGGTAAACAATGAAGTTTACGGGTTTATGGTAAAACTTTCTTGAACGGCTTCACGATTACTTTCTCGTAAACCCCTGCTGCTATATACGGGTCTTCATCGGCCCAAGCTTGAGCTTGTTCGAGAGAATCAAACTCAGCCACAACTAAACTGCCGGTAAAGCCATCTTGGCCCGGGTCTTCGCTGTCAATGACTGGGTGAGGCCCGGCAAGGATTAAACGGCCTTTGTGATTCAATACCTGAAGACGTTCAAGGTGCGCAGGGCGTGCCGATAGACGCTTTTCTAAGCTATTTTCTACATCTTGAGAAATAATGGCGTATAACATGAAATTTATTATTATCACTTTGAAATTTGCCCACAATCGTACCTCGAAAAATAGGAATAACCAACCGCTGCTTAATCATGGCTCGACATCAAGGCGTTAAAGCTTAAAATAGCCCCAATAACGCACACAAAGTAGTCATTTATGAGTCAACAGACGCCTGCAAAGAAAGAAAGTATGTTAGCCAACCTTTTGCTTAACATTGTCATTCCCACTCTTATCCTGATGAAGGGCAGTGAAAGCCCTTGGTTACTTGCTCAGTTACAAGGAATCGATGCGCAATTGGGTTGGGCCCTGGGCGTATTTTATCAAGATCATGGTATACGCTTGGCCATTGTGGTGGCGCTTGCCTTCCCGATTATTTATGGCCTGCATGACTTTAAGCGTGCCGGCAAGGTCAACATGTTCTCGGCATTGGGTGTGTTCAGTATATTGTTAACTGGCGGTATCAGCCTGCTTGAGCTGGACCCTCAGTATATTGCGATCAAAGAAGCCGCCATTCCCGGTATCTTGGGTCTAGTGACCGTTATTTCCCTTAAAACCCGTTTTCCGCTGGTTAAGACGTTTTTGTATAACGATAAGATTTTAAGAGTAGACCGCATTGCGCAAGCACTTGAAGAGAATGGCACCCAGCAAGCGTTTGAAAAAAGTTTAAAAGTGGCCTCATGGTTGGTGGCAGGCTCGTTCTTTTTATCTTCATTTTTGAATTATGTGCTGGCTAAGTGGATTATTGTGAGCCCAGCCGGCACGGCGGCGTTTAATGAGGAGCTGGGTAAAATGACGGCGCTGAGTTTCCCGGTGATATCGGTTCCTGCCACCATTGTAATGATGGCCGCATTGTTTTATTTATTCCGTAGCATCAAAAAGCTGACAGGCCTGGGTCTCGAAGACGTCATGGTTGAGCAATAATGAGGACGGCTGAGTCAGAGCCTCTAGACAGGAGCGCAGCATGCTAGCAGATCTACATTGCCATAGTTTAATGAGTGATGGACAGCTTAGCCCCCGTGATTTGGTGGACCGGGCAGCTGAGCAAGGCGTTACCATGTTAGCGCTTACTGACCATGATACCTTGTCTGGTATTGATGAAGCGCGACAACAAGCTCAAAAGCACGATATGGAGATTGTCAGTGGCATTGAATTCTCCAGTGTTTGGAATGGCATCGGTATTCATATTGTGGGGCTTGGGTTTGATGAGCAGCACCCTGTGATGAAAGCGGCGGTGGAGCGCCAGGAAGCTTGCCGGTTTGAGCGTGCTAAAACCATCGCCGCTAAGCTTGAAAAACAAGGAGTGGAAGGCATTTGGGCTAAGGCGGTTGAGATTGCCAATGGCGCGCAAATCGGCCGCCCACACTTTGCTCAAGCCCTGATTGATTTAGGCAAGGTCAATAACATGGCTCAAGCCTTCAAGAAATACCTAGGCGCGGGCAAAGCTGGTGACGTGAAAACCATGTGGCCACAAATGAGCGAAGTGGTGAGCTGGATTCGCGAAAGCGGCGGCGTGGCGGTGGTTGCCCATCCAGATAAGTACAAGTTAACGGGCACTAAGCTTAAGTTACTGCTTAAAGCCTTTAGTGAAGCTGGTGGTAACGGCCTAGAGGTCACCACGGGTGGAATGGAGTCTAGTTTCAGCAAGCGTATGGCGGAATTATGCGACGAGTTTGGTTTCTTAGGCAGCCAGGGTAGTGATTTCCATGGGCCAAGGCCTTGGTCTGAGTTGGGTAAGTTTGTGCCTATGGCAAAATCGGTCACTCCGGTTTGGAGCCATTGGCAGTGATGCTAGTAAGTGTTTGGTCTTGAACTAAACTGATAATAAAGCCAAGGACCTAATATGAGCCAGTTTTTCCAAATTCATCCCGACAACCCTCAAGCGCGCTTGATCAAACAAGCTGCTGAGATCATCAATGGCGGTGGCTTGGTCATTATCCCCACGGATTGCGCCTATGCCCTTGCTTGTCGCCTGGAAGATAAGCGGGCGCTTGAGCGAGTTAAGCAAATTCGCCAACTCAGCGATAAGCATAACTTCACCTTAATGTGCCGCGATCTGGCTGAAATCGGTAATTACGGCAAGGTTGATAATACGGCATATCGTTTATTAAAAGCCCACACACCGGGTGCATTTACCTTTATTTTGGACGGAACCCGAGAAGTACCTCGTCGATTAATGCACCCTAAAAAGCGCACCATAGGGATTCGAGTACCAGACAACAACATCGTAAGAGCCTTGATAGAAGAAGTGGGTGAGCCCATTTTGTCGACCTCCTTGATCATGCCAGGGGAGGATATGCCCTTGTCGGACCCTTACGAAATTCGCCAAATGCTTGAACACGCTGTGGACTTGGTGGTCGACGGCGGATATTGCGGTATCGAGGCTACGACTGTCGTGGATATGACAGGTGAAACCTATGAAATCACCCGCCAAGGGGTCGGCCAGATGGAAGAATTAGACTAATCCGCGTACACAATCCTCAAACCATTCACCTTAACGGCCAAGAGTCCGGTTTTTTGTTGTTAATCAGTAGTTTTTAGCCTTCGTCATCGGTAAACTTCCGAACTTTACTTTGTTGTATTAGGAGAAGGCTTTGAGTTCTGTTGACTCTCAGCAACGTGTGCTTTCTGGCATGCGACCGACTGGAAAACTACATTTAGGCCACTACCACGGTGTGCTGAAAAACTGGGTTAAGTTGCAGCACGAATATGAGTGTTTCTTCTTTGTTGCCGACTGGCATGCGTTAACCACCCACTATGACGATCCTTCCGTAATGGAGCGCAGCGTTTGGGACATGGTTATCGACTGGCTTGCGGCGGGTGTTAATCCAGGCAGCGCCACCTTATTCTTGCAGAGTAAAGTGCCTGAACATGCAGAACTTCACCTATTGTTGTCTATGATCACCCCTTTGGGTTGGTTAGAGCGTGTGCCTACCTATAAAGATCAACAAGAAAAACTGAAAGAAAAAGATTTAGCGACCTATGGCTTTTTAGGCTATCCGTTGCTGCAAAGTGCCGATATTCTGCTTTACCGTGCGGGCATGGTGCCTGTGGGTGCAGACCAAGTGGCGCACGTTGAAATCACCCGTGAAGTGGCTCGCCGCTTTAACTATGTCTTTGGTCGCGAGCCTGGCTTTGAAGAAAACGCCGAAGCCGCTGTGAAGAAAATGGGTAAAAAAGCCGCCAAGCTTTATAGCTCTTTGCGTAAGCGCTATACCGAAGGCGGTGATGGTGAAGCCCTTGCTACGGCTCAAGCACTGTTGAAAGAGCAGCAAAATATCACCTTGGGTGATAAAGAACGCCTAATGGGCTACCTAGAAGGAGGCGGTAAAGTCATTCTGCCTGAGCCTCAAGCCTTATTAACGCCAGAATCTAAAATGCCCGGTTTAGACGGCGCTAAGATGTCTAAATCTTATGGCAACACCATCAGTATTCGTGAAGAGCCTGCCGA
>JBNMQC010000139.1:0-6411 GCA_051277445.1 Bermanella sp.
ATAGGCGGGCGTTATAAAGAGCCATTGAACACCCAAGAATCGAGGTGCTGGCTGCTATGATTAACAAAATAGGATGCATAGACGCACTAAGCGCCCAAGACGATACAAGTTCTAACATGATTCACTCGCAGTTGCCTTAAAGGCAAATATTAAATTTATTATGTACACCAAGCCCATAAAGACATGAACTTGGTGCCAACTGCATGAAGGTATTGCTTATAACCTTGATCTCAACTTAGAAGTCGTTAAGTTCTGCCCACTCTTCGTCGGACATCATTTTTTCAAGATCAACCAAAATAAGCAGTTCTTCATTTTTATGACAAACCCCTTGGATAAATTTGGCGGTTTCGTCATTACCCACATTAGGTGTGGTTTCGATTTCAGACTGACGCAGGTAAACCACTTCGGCCACCGCATCCACTAAAATACCCACCACCTGGTTTTCTGTCTCAATAATGACAATACGGGTTTGGTCATTGGTTTCAGTTTGGCTTAAACCAAAACGCAAACGGGTATCGATTACCGTCACCACATTACCGCGGAGATTGATAATGCCTAACACGTATGGTGGCGCACCGGGTACCGGGGCAATCTCTGTATAGCGAAGCACTTCTTGTACCTGCATTACATTGATGCCATAGGTTTCGTTATCTAAACGAAAGGTGACCCACTGCAACACGGGATCTTCGGCTACCCCTTTTGCTTCATAGGTACTCATCAACTCTCTCCTATATATGGCGTAGCCAACTGATTGTTTGCTTATTTACGCCAGCGGCCAATGGATATTTGGCAACTCGTCAAATTCATAACATTCCCTGTTATTAGTTTAGACTAGAGCAGGTTGTGTGCCAGTCGAGATCTAATTTAACAACAGGTTCACTTTGCTTCCGCTTCTAGCAACTCAATAAGGCTGTCCACATGGATCAGAGCGCACATGTGATCCACAACGGTTCCTGACAACCACTTACGTTTGCCAAGTTGCGAGCGCCACTTAACCTGATCAGGTTGCAGCCTGACCGTGCTATGCACTTTTTTACAGGCCAAGGTCCACTTGCTGCGCTGTAACTGGATCACGTATTCAAAACCGTCATTGGCTAGATCAAAGCCCTTTTCGGGCATGATGTACCTTGCGGTATCGACCACATATAAATGCTGCTCATGCTCCGTGTAAGCCCCTATGAACCAATCGGGGCGGCCAATTAATTGGCTAGTTTCGTGTTCGACCTTAATAATCTTGCCCAAGGACTCCATAGGAACCGCCAGCTTTAACCCACACACATCAAACAACAGAACATCGAACGATTGCTGCGCCCATGCAGGCGCCATCGGATACCTCAGATCGTCAGGCTTTGCGTAGATATTGCCAATTATTTGGCTCGAGGTGTCTTGCTCAATGGATGGCTCAGATTGTTCTGCTAGCTGAGTCTCTTGCGGGGCATGTAACGGTTCACTGATCACAGGATTGGGAGCCGTTGTCGCCTTGGCTGTCACGGGGACGTCTTCAGCTATTGGCTCTTGGACTGCTGGTGCTTCAAGGACAGTTGTTTCAATTACCGATTCTTCAAGTATGGGAGGAGTAACCGTTAGCTCTTGTACTACGGACTGATGCACATCTGCGGTTACCTCTTCACTGGTCTGCAGAGCGGGCTGTGTGTCTATTGCTACGTCGGGAAACAAGTCCACCAGCAGGTTATCCATATACTCCTGGACAACCGTTTCTACATGAGCGGACTTGGTTACCGTCGGTTTGGTTTGAGTGGGGTTATTCATACATCACCTACTGCCCACATTCACTCGAGATAGGGCATACAGCACTTGGCTTTGCTTAAATACATAGTCCTTTAAATGACTTGGCGGTAACGAACGCCCCAAAAGCAGCATATGCAGCAAGGCTTGCCAAATAACCGGAGGGGATGCATCTGCCATGCTCATTAGTGCAAACGGGTCTTCGCATGACTGCAGGCGGCACCCTAGGTCCACCGTGTCACAGGGGGTATAGGACGAAATTGTCGCCACCGGTGGTAGGCAATCTTCTAGAAAAAGATTATCCAAGTAATCACTGACGGCTTGATCGGAAGTACCAGCCATATCATTACGCCGCGCTGGCTGTGCTGAGCAAATTGCTCAACAAGTGGCGGTAAACTCGAATGCCACGACCATCGGGATCGAGATCCGATGGCACTTGCGCCAGAGCACTGGCATCACGGAACTTGGTATCCACAGGAATGGATTCAGCAAATACCAACTCCCCATAAAGCTCGCGGATTTTTTTAAGTGCATTGATTGACGCGTGAGTGCGACGATCATAAAGCGTCGGAATAATCGTAAACGGCAATTGCTTCTTGGTACTTTGCATGACCATTCCCAAGGTATGGGTCATGCGTTCCAACCCTTTAACGGCTAAAAACTCGGTTTGAACGGGAATGAGTAAACGCTGAGCGGCCGCTAATGCATTAATCATCAACACCCCTAAAATCGGCGGCGTATCAATTAAAACAAATTCGTAATCATCCCAAAGGGTTGCCAACGCTTTGGATATCACTAACCCCATCCCCCCTTGTCCTGCCACTTTGCGTTCGAGGGTGGCAAGAGCCGTACTGGCAGGAAATAAATCGATCCCTTCTTTGGTGGTTTTACGAATGACTTTTTTAGGCAGGTCATCCGGTACCTTGCCTTCATGCATAAACAGGTCAAAGGTACTGAATTCGATTTCATCAGGATCGTATTTAAAATAACTGGTTAGCGAGCCATGGGGATCGAGGTCCACCATCAACACACGGTGACCCTGCTCGCGCAACAATCCCGCAAGACTCACTGTGGTCGTGGTTTTACCCACACCACCTTTTTGATTTGCTACGGCCCATACGTGCACAACTCACTCCTTGGCCCAACCATCGTGCCCCACTGAAAAGCGGCAAATTTATTGACCTACTGATTCACTATGCAGGTTCTATTCCTATCCTTACTATTAAGGATTAGCAGATAAGTGCGCATCCGTCACCGTTTTCACTCGATTCACACTGTCATCGTTATCATGAATTAAGAATAGCACTCGTCGATTAATTGACTGCCCTTCCTCATCATCATTGGTTGCAATGGGCTGAAAAGGCCCATAATTAATTGTAGAAAGGCGCAATGGCGACACATCATCTAAGGTGAGCAACTGCAGCAAGGCCATACCTTGGTTAGCGGCCAACTGCCAAGGGTTTGCATCAGGCACCTGATTGTCGGTAAACACCTCAATACTAATAAAATTGGGGATCCCCTCAAATACATCCGCCAGCTGCGCCAGAATATATTCACCTTCCACGCTCACGCTTGCTGAATTCGCTTTAAACAGATAATCCGCAGGAATTTCCAACTGCAAATAGCGCTGTACTTTCTTTAAATTCACTCTTGGCTTATTAATTGATTGCTCAATAACAAGCTTTAAATCCCGCTGTAAAGGCACACGGTTTTCACTAGGAGCCGGATTGTCTTCCCCCTCTGCATCATCTGTTTGCGCTAACGTGTCAGAGAATTGGTCAATCAAAGATTGAAAATTCTGGGGCAAGGCCAACGCCGCGGGTTGATCAAAGACGCCTACAAATACTTGGCTCATCTGAATAAATTTTTCATCGTTAAGCGAAGAGGCACTATAAAGCACCACAAAAAATGCAAACATTAATGTCATAAAATCTGCATAAGACACCATCCAGCGATGTGCATGAACCGACTCTGGCGGGGCGTGTCGTCTAGGCATGATGAGGCCCCGTCATGACTTTACCCCTTTCTTTAAACTTTCATATCGATAGCGAATGGAATTCGGGTGCTCCCCTTCTGCAATCGCCACCAAGCCTTCAATAATTAATTCGTTGTATAGGTATTCTTGCCTGACAAGGTGCTTAAGTCGCTGAGCCAAGGGTAAGAAAATTAAATTGGCACTGCCTACTCCATAAATGGTGGCCACAAAAGCCGTCGCGATGCCCGGGCCAATTTGATCCGGCTCACTTAAGCTGCCAAGGACCTGCATTAAGCCTAAGACTGCCCCCAATATACCGATGGTGGGCGCGTAGCCGCCTAAGCTTTCATAAACATGGGCCGATTGTAGACCGGCATCTTCTTGCCGATATAAATCCAGCTCTAAACTTGAACGAATGGCCATAGGCGTTTGCCCATCGGCTAATAGATTTAACCCTTTCTTCGCCAAAGGGGTTGCGGTTTTGGCACTGTTTTCAAGACCGATTAAACCGTCTTTACGCGCCGTTTGTGACCATTTGCACAGGGTTTCAATTAACTCAGCAAGACTGTGCACAGGGGGGAAGATTAACCAAATAGAGCGTGCGAAAGCACTTCGCATCACAGCAAAAGGCGTTTGCACTAAGACCGCAGCAAAGGTACCACCAAATACAATGATGGCCGCCGCTCCGTTGAGGAGGGATGAGTTTAAGCCACCCTCAATCATATTGCCGATGAGTATGACCGCGATCCCCAGCACAATCCCTGCTAGGCCAAGCATATCCATTAGCGGACCTCTTTAATCAACTTTCCTGCAATTTCATGTAACGGCAAAATGGCATCCGCTAAATTGGCTTTCGCAATCGCCATGGGCATGCCATAAATCACACATGTTTTTTCGTCTTGGGCCCAAATAGGCGAGCCGCTTTGCTTCATCAGCTGAGCACCGTCTTTACCATCACTGCCCATTCCGGTTAGAACAATGCCGAGTGCTTTTCCTGGGTAGTGCTTAGCGGCGCTTGCGAACGTGATATCCACGCACGGTTTATAATTTACGCGGTCATCCCCATCGACGATTTTAATTCGGCCACGATCAAGCATGAGCTGCTGACCACCAGGGGCTAACAATGCTTGCCCTGGTTTTAACATGTCGCCATCTACCGCCAACTTCACACTGATGTTGCACAGCTTATCTAAGCGTTCCGCAAATGCCCCTGTAAAGGACGCAGGCATATGCTGTATCAGCACAATCGGCTTGGGAAAGTTAGCGGGTAATTCGGTTAATACTTTCTGCAGCGCCACCGGGCCACCGGTACTGGTGCCAATCAAGATGATATCGACGGGTTTTAAACGGGTAAGGGATTCACTGGTTGTCTCTGGCGCACTCGCTGTTTTAGTAACGGGTGAGCGAGGCCTTTCGGGTGATGGGGCGCGCTGACTAACGGAATTAGTTTGTAATACTTTTTCAGAAGCAGAGGTGTAGGACTGAATTGGCGCCGAGCGATTATAGTACTTCGCCACACTTTTAATTTTGTCACTTAGAATATTACGGATTTTATCGCCGCCGCGCTGTAAGTCCTCAAAGTTCTTGGGCAGAAAATCCACCGCCCCTGCATCCAATGCATCTAGCGTGACACGCGCACCATCATAGGTAAGAGAAGAGAACATTAAAACAGGGGTGGGTTTTACTTTCATGATGTGACGCAATGCGGTTAGGCCATCCATAACCGGCATTTCATAATCCATGGTCACAACATCGGGTTTTAGACTTTCTACTTTTTCAATGGCTTCTCGGCCATTATTCGCAAAACCGACTATTTTGATATCAGAGACAGGTTTAAGGATTTCAGCAATGCGTTTTTGAAAAAAACCAGAATCGTCTACTACTAATACTCGAATTGCCATTGCGACTCCATAAACTTACACAGATATTTCAATATACTTGCAACAGACAAAAACAAGATCATTAACCGCGGTGGCTTAAGCCGCGATTAGACTATTTTTCTTAGCATAATGATTCAACATACTCGGCACATCTAAGATGAGTGCTATTCGCCCATCACCTGTGATCGTCGCCCCAGCCATACCGGGCGTA
Organism: Bermanella sp.; assembly: GCA_051277445.1. Classification (GTDB taxonomy): domain Bacteria; phylum Pseudomonadota; class Gammaproteobacteria; order Pseudomonadales; family Oceanobacteraceae; genus Bermanella. The sequence goes on from JBNMQC010000139.1 coordinate 5,813, forward strand.
CCTTGAAGCATTTTACCCAGTGGTTTAATAACCACCTCCTCTTGACCAATTAATTGATCCACCACAAAGCCAACACGTTGCGTGCCGACAGAGACCACCACGACATGACCTTCTTTTTCTGCTTGATCAGTGCTTTTAATTTCATCAACCAGCCAGTTTTTTAAATAAAATAATGGGATCGCTTTATCACGCACCACGACCACTTCTTGACCATCAACCACATTGGTTTTGGTTAAGTCTAAATGGAAGATTTCGTTTACACTGACCAATGGGAAGGCGAATGCTTGATCCTGCAACATAACCATAAGTGTCGGCATGATCGCCAACGTCAATGGCACCTTGATCATGATTTTAGAACCACGACCTTGCACGGAATCAATATTAATCATGCCGTTTAATTGGGTGATTTTAGTCTTCACCACATCCATACCCACACCACGACCGGAAATATCACTGATTTCAGTTTTCGTGGAGAAGCCTGGCGCAAAGATCAAATTAAACGATTCTGAATCCGTTAAACGATCCGCCGCATCTTGATCCATGACCCCTTTATCAACTGCGATTTGCTGAAGCTTTTTAGGGTCCATCCCCTTGCCATC
>JBNMQC010000140.1:0-6282 GCA_051277445.1 Bermanella sp.
CAATGCATTGCCACTGGATAGCGGTGAATTAAAAATTGACGTTAACCCGCAAGACCTACCCTTTATTGAGGCGGCAATTGAACAAGGTGACTTTGAAGGTGTAGCCCATGGCAACGAGAATATCGAAGCCGGTGGCTGTCGTGTTCACACCCGTTACAGTACCGTGGATTTCACATTAAGCAGTCGCTGGGCTGATATCGAAAAACAATATCGTCATAAGTTACAGTTATCTTTGAATGCAAACGACGATGATGAAACCTCTCAACCGGCATCTCTTAACGAACACGATCATGACGCTCGCTTGATCAACGACCCGCAAGATGAAAGCGACCTTAAAGATGACACGGCGGCTATGACGGAGAAGCGTGAAGAAACGAAAGACAGTGATGATTCTCTAAACGCGCTATCAGGCGAGGGTAGTCTAAGTGATGATCATGAAACCAGTGCGGATCAACCCTCACCAAGTGACGACACAACGGTGGATTCTGCAAGTGAAGCTGTAGACCAAACAGCAAGTGAGGATGGCCGTGATGCCGGTGCTGACGAAAACGAATCTTCACACAATCAACCAGAAAAGGACGATCCAAATGAGTCTTAAGTCCATCCGCTGGTTGAAAGAACACGGTGAATATCAATGCCAACCTTTGGTATCGGGCCGCTTAACTCGCATGGTGGGTCTGACCATGGAAGCCATCGGTTGCAAAGTGAAGGTGGGCGATCGTTGCTGGGTTGAACAAGGTAACGAAAACATTGAAGCGGAAGTGGTGGGGTTTGACCGTGACCGATTTTTTTTAATGCCTATTGAGCCGGTTCAAGGGTTGTCGCCAGGGGCGAGAGTCACCCCGATTTTAGACGGTGATCAAATCCCAGCAGGCTTTGGTTTACTGGGCCGGGTTCTTAATGGTGCCGGCCAGCCATTAGATGGCTTAGGCGACATCGTTAGTAATGAACACATTACGCTGGCCGGAAAAATTATTAATCCCATGCATCGTGCGCCGATTCGCGAAACGATGGATGTGGGTATTCGTGCGATAAATGCATTACTGACAGTAGGACGAGGTCAGCGTATGGGCTTATTTGCAGGCTCCGGTGTGGGTAAAAGTGTTCTGCTTGGCATGATGACGCGATTCACCTCAGCCGACATCGTCGTGGTGGGGTTGGTGGGTGAGCGTGGCCGAGAAGTACAAGAATTCATTCAAGATATTTTAGGTGAAGAAGGGCTAAAACGTGCCGTTGTGGTGGCTAGCCCAGCCGATGATAGCCCGATTATGCGCATGCGTGCGGCATCTTTGAGTACGGCTATCGCTGAGTATTTTCGTGATGAAGGAAAAGATGTGTTGCTATTAATGGACAGCTTAACTCGCTATGGCCAAGCGCAACGTGAAATTGCATTGGCGGTGGGTGAGCCGCCGGCAACCAAGGGTTATCCACCGTCTGTGTTTGCAAAGATTCCTAAATTGGTTGAGCGCACCGGTAACGGCCCTCCAGGGGGCGGCTCAATTACGGCGTTTTATACAGTACTGACCGAAGGGGATGATCTTCAGGACCCAATAGCGGATTCAGCTCGCGCCATCTTAGATGGACACGTGGTGCTCAGTCGACGTCTCGCAGAAGAAGGGCAGTACCCAGCGATTGATGTAGAGGCTTCGATTAGTCGGGCTATGCCTCAAATAGTGGATGGGCCAACATTAAAAGCCGCACAAAAATTTAAATACCTATACAGCTTGTATCAACAGAATAAAGATTTAATCAGCGTCGGGGCCTATAACCCTGGCAGTAACCCAGAATTAGACTTGGCTGTGCGCTTAAATCCAGTTATGAAAGCCTATTTGGCACAGGATATAGATCAAGCCATCACCCTGTCAGAAAGTATGGACGGTTTACATATGATCTTGAATGAAGCCATAGGGCGCCCTGCACAAGCACAAGGAACGGCTGAAACACCATGAGTCGTGAACGGGCAAAACGTCTATCGCCCTTAGTACAAATTGCACAAAATGCCGTGAATGAAGCGTTGACGTATATCGGCGCGCTTCAGCAAAAATTGGCCAGTGAGGAAGAGAAAAGTAATACGCTTCTGGGTTATCAGCAAGATTACCGGGAGAACTTTCAGTCACAAGCCAGTATTAAAGTTTCCGGCCTGCAGATTCAACAATTTGAATCCTTCATGCATCAAATTGATGATGCCATTGCTCAGCAAAACAATCATATCTTCCAGCTTAAAGAACAACTTAGTAAAGCAAGGGGCGTTTACCAAACCCTAAACCAAAAACTAAAAAGTTATGAAAAGTTAGAATCCCGTCTAAATGAGCAAGCTCTCGCGTCAGAAAACCAACAAAACCAAAAGCTTTTAGATGAAATTGGTGCACAACTTCATCGCCTTCATAGCTCATAGTCATTAGTAAAAAAACTTCGCTCAACCTTTAACCAATATGCTTTTTAGCGTCTAACATTATATTTAAATACCTTTTTGGCAGTAGAAAAATGGATATGGATAAAATCGACTTAGGTACCCGCTGTACCATAGTCAAAGCAGAGGAGCTGCATGGGCAAATGGAACGCTTTCTTCAATCCGGCAATGATGTTGAAGTGCAATCATCAAACGTCGAGCAAATTGACACTTCCGCTTTACAACTTCTATTTAGTTTTCATCAGGCTTTAGCCAAAGACAGCCGTAAGCTAGCTTGGCCAAATCCATCGGAACAGGTCGTTTCAACTGCCAAATTATTAGGCATTGATAAACACATTGGCTTGAGTGGGCATTAAATCGGGAGACCAATTTATGGCAAAAATATTAGCAGTAGATGATTCAGCTTCAATGCGACAAATGGTGAGTTTCACTTTAAAAGGTGCAGGTCATGATGTGGTAGAAGCCAGTGATGGGGCAGAAGCGCTTAAGTTTGCGCAAGGGCAATCGGTGGATCTGGTATTGAGCGATGTCAATATGCCCAATATGAATGGCCTTGAGCTATGTAAGAATCTACGGGCACTCCCCAGCTACAAATTCACACCGATCCTTATGCTGACCACTGAGTCGTCAGGGGATAAAAAAATGGAAGGCAAAAGCGCTGGGGCCACAGGCTGGATTGTAAAACCATTCAACCCAGACCAATTGTTAACCACGATTAAGAAAGTATTGGGATAATCCGATGAGTATTGATCTGAGCCAATTTCACCAAGTCTTCTACGAAGAAAGTTATGAAGGCTTAGATGCCATGGAGCAAGGATTGCTCGACATGGATATGGTGAGCCCTGACCCAGAGGTGATCAATACAATCTTTCGTGCCGCCCATTCTATGAAAGGGGGTGCGGGTACATTTGGTTTTACCCAAGTCGCTGACTTTACCCATGTACTTGAAACCCTGTTGGATCAAATCCGCAGTGGTCAGCGAGCCATGAGTCAAGACATTCAAAACTTGTTGCTTAAAAGTGTCGACTGTATTCGCCAGTTATTGCAAGACCTGCAAGCCGGCAATGAAGCAGACACAGAAGAAACCACAAGCTTAAAAAGTCAATTTGAAGCCATTCTCAATGGCGAAACTGCGAGCCCAACTGACGGGCAGCCACCAAGCACTACTGAATCGCCTGCCTCCACTGCAGATGATGGTCATGGTTGGCATATTTGTTTCACGCCAGAACTTACCATTTTACAAACCGGGAATGAGCCTTCCCGTATGTTCCGCCAACTGGCAGATCTATGTGATAACAATATGCAGGTCACGTTGGATGATAGTCGCGTTCCAGAATTCACCAGTTTAGACCCAGAGATGTGCTACCTAAGCTGGGAGATCACTATTCAAACGGCGATCGAAAAAGCCGATATTGATGAAGTGTTTGAATGGGTGATTGATGACGCTGAAATTATTATTACGCCTTTATCTAAAGCGCCTGATACACAGAGCGCAGAAGAGCAAGTCGCTGTCGAGACAACGGCGAATGGCCAAGTATCACAACCAGATCAATCGGCACCAGTTGAAGTCAAACCGCCTGAAAAAGTGGCGGCTAAACCACCGGCTAAAACACAAGAAAGCTCCTCGATTCGTGTCAGCATTGATAAGGTCGATAGTCTTATCAATATGGTGGGTGAGCTGGTCATTACCCAATCTATGTTGGGGCAATTAGGACAGAATTTTGATATTTCACGGGTTCAGCGACTTCAAGAAGGTTTAGCGCAGCTTGAACACAACACACGGGAACTTCAAGAAAGCGTGATGAAAATACGCATGATGCCCATCAGCTTTGTGTTTAGCCGTTTTCCTCGCTTAGTGCGTGATGTCAGTATTTCATTGGACAAAAAAATCGAACTGATCATGTCGGGTGAAAGTACTGAACTTGATAAAACCGTGATGGAAAAAATTGGCGACCCCATGGTCCATTTAATTCGAAATTCCATCGATCATGGTATTGAAATGCCAGCCGACCGTCTAGCAGCTGGCAAGCCAGAAACGGGTACGGTTAAACTCGATGCCTACCATCAAAGCGGTAACATCGTGATTGAGATTAAAGATGATGGCGCCGGTTTAGATACTGACCGTATTCTGACAAAAGCCATGGAAAAAGGACTGGTTCCTGAAGGGGCTAACTTAAGCCAAGAGCAGATATTTGATCTTATTTTTCAACCTGGTTTTTCCACAGCGGATGTGGTCAGTGACTTATCTGGCCGTGGTGTGGGTATGGATGTGGTTCGTCGAAATATTGCGGCCTTAAATGGCTCCATTGAAGTGAGCTCTGAGCGAGGAAAAGGCTCACGCTTTGTGATTCGTTTGCCACTGACCCTAGCCATCCTAGATGGTCAATTAGTGAAAGTGGGTGATGAAATTTATATTTTCCCACTGGTTAGTATTGTGGAATCCATTCAGCTTGATGACCGCTCAATAAATCATGTGGGTGGTCACAGTGATGTATTGCAACTCAGAGATGAGTATGTGCCCATTGTGGAGTTGGATGAGATTTTTCATATCGACAAAGAAAAGAAATCCATCGAAGAAAGCATCATAGTGGTGGTAGAAACGGATGGTGAAAAAGTGGGAGTCGTAGTCGATGAGCTTCTGGGTCAGCAGCAGGTGGTGATCAAAAGCTTGGAGGAAAACTATCGTCGAGTGGATGGGATCTCTGGGGCTACGATCTTGGGAGATGGTACCGTCGCATTGATAGTGGATGTAAGCAGTTTATCCAAGATGAGTGGCACATCGTTAAAGATTAGCGATGGCAGTCATAAGGCCGCCTAACGGAATGTTTCGATTATGAGTGCAGTGAACGAAGTTGAAAAACAGGCCGGTTTTGAAGACGGTGTGCTGACGGAGCAATACCTAACATTCATTATGGCTGATGAAGAATACGGTGTTGATATTTTAGCGGTACAAGAGATTCGTGGTTGGGAATCGGCTACGCCTGTTCCCAATAGCCCTAAGTATTTAAAAGGCGTGATTAATCTTCGCGGAACCATTGTCCCTATTATGGATTTACGACAACGCTTTGATTTACCAGAAATCGAATATGGTGACGAAACAGTGGTCGTGGTACTGAAAATCTTTACTGATATCGGGACGCGGACCATGGGAATTATTGTTGATGCCATAAGTGATGTTTACGATGTTCCTATTGGCGAAGCCAATAACAAAGGATTAGGTGATAACCAAAACTCAAACTACATAAAAGGATTAGTAACCGTGAAGAAACACATGGTGATTTTATTAGAGCTTGAAAATCTTTTAACAATTGATGACTAGGTGGAAATGAAATGGATAGTTTAAGCCGCATGAGCATACAGTATAAATTTATAATGCCCTGGATATTGCCTGTAATTGGGCTGATATATGCCTTTATAGCAATGCCAAATGAGCAAGCGGGCAGTGCACTGATTGTATTGAGTTTACTATGCGCGGCTGGATTAATTGCTAGCTGGATGCAGGCACATAAATTTCTTACTGTTTTGGTTTTAGCGACGCGTAGCGCCAATGCAACGGCCAATGGTGATTATAGCTACGAGCCGAATACTAAAGGTAAAGATGAACTTGCCAAACTAATTTATACCATGGTTAATCTTCGTAACAGTGTTAAAAGTGCCATATCTGGAGGATTGGACTCTGACGTTGAAAGGCAAGTCGCTAAAGAAAATTCTGAAAAAGTAGTCGCCATTAATAAAGTACAAGCTGTAATCGAATTTGAAATGGATGGCACGATTATCACAGCCAATGATAAATTCCTAGATGCAATGGGCTATACACTCAATGAAGTACAGGGTAAACATCATAGTATTTTTGTTGATTCACAGTACAAAGA
>JBNMQC010000141.1:0-6258 GCA_051277445.1 Bermanella sp.
CGCCTCCGATCATGCTTTTGATATTACGTTCAGTAATGTGTGCAAACATAACCGCCGTACTGGCGCCTTCTGTCACCATGTATTGCGGTGCATTGTCTTCTAACCAAGCTTTTGCGCGATTATCTAACGCGATAATTTCTTGAGCAGTGATCTTATCAATCTGTACCGACATACGCGTGGCCGATTTATTACCGTTCACCTGATTGGTTAAGTCCAACCCGTATGGTAATGACAGTTCATATAACAGCATGTATTGCGCAGCTAACTGACGATTCTCAGGCACCTTGTAATACGCCTCATCATCGCCATTCATATTTTTATTAAGGCGTTTCATTACATCACTGAATGTACCTACGTGACGAACCTCTGGCTGAGTACGTAAAAACTCAGCAAACGCATCAATGGTTTTTAAGTAGTCAGGGTCCACAACACCCATTTCGCCATCGGCATTTAAGGAATAGTTCATGCTTTGCACGCCTGTTAGCTTGTCTGCAATCATCTCACTATCGCTGCGGAATTTAATACTCCAGTCGAAGTACTCTATGGTGTTGTCATCCAGCTCGTTTAGAGGGATCAATGCTATTAACACCACAATGACCACAGAAAAACTCACTAATAACGGGCGGAAATGTTTAATCACAAATTCCGACAACACCTGCATTTTTTTGTTTTCACCAAATGACTCAGACACCTTTTTAGAAGGCAGCAACATCATCAATGCTGGCAGGAAAATAATCGCCAATAAGAACGCTGCTAACACACCAATGCACACAATATTGCCTAAATCATGAAACGGTGGCGCGTCAGAGAAATTAAGTGTTAAGAAACCAATAGCCGTGGTCACACTGGTTAATAAAACTGGCTGAAAATTAATACGAATACTTTCAACCATGGCCGCAGGCTTAGACTCGCCTTTGGCAATGCCATGGTAATAACTCATTAAAATATGAATACAATCCGCAATCGCCAGCGTCATAATCATCACAGGTGCCGATAAGGTAGTGGGCGTCACTTCAGGCCCCGGCCAACCAAATAGGCCCATGGCAATGGTGCTTGAGAACACAACAATGCTAAACGTGGCTAATGTACCCCACATGCCTTTCAGGGAGAAAAACAACAACACAAGAATCAGTAAAATCATGATCGGATATAACTCTTTAATATCCTGTGCGCTGGCCTCTGGGAACGCATTATTGGTCATGGTCACGCCGGTTAGATAAAACCCCACCTCTGGGTAGGCTTCTTCGTACTTAGCCACCATTTCGCGCACAAAACCCACCACCTCAGGCACTTCGGCCGCCTGATTAATACCAGGCAAGTTAATCGTAATATTCACACCAGTGGCTTGACCGTCATAAGCAATCAGATTACCCGCTAATACAGGGTCTTTAAGGGCAACGGATTTTTTCGCTTCGATTTCTTCTTTTGTTAAGTCAGCTGAATATTCAAATAGACTTTCAACGATCATGTCGTCTTCTTCGGCATAGGTATGCTGAAAGTTAGAGATGGAATCCACACGACGACTATACGGCACCTGCCAAGACTCTTCGGTTAGCTCTTCCACCAAGGTTAAAATGCGGGTGTTAAACACCTCACCATCTTTTGGCACCATGGCAATCAGAATGTTATCAACCTTATTGTATTGATCTTGTAGCTCTTCAAAGGCTTGCAGGTGCGGATTATCGTTACTAAAAAAAGCACGGTAGTCGGCGTTCAGTTTAATGTTTTTAGCACCGTAACCACTTGCTACCACCAGCAAGATGGTCGACAGCACCACCGCCCAAGGGTGACGAACAAGCCACCACGTTATTTTCTCTATCATGTGATTTCCTTATATTTATAGTTATAGGTATCGTTTTTAATTTATCTGAATATTTGTTTAGCTTGCGCCTGAACCTTTTCAAAATCATGACTAAACTCGTCCCGCTGAACCCCGAGTCCGTCTAAAAAAACATGCAAAGATTCGAAAAAATAATGCTTAGGGTCATCAAAACCCAGTTTCGACATTTCCCAATCATTCATCAGCACATCTTGTACGCCCCATTTCATGGCCCACCAACCAAATGCCCCGACCTTCACCTTGTCAGCGCCAATATCAGTTTGCTGAGTAAATAAGCCAATAACACGAGACAAGATAGATTGGTCAATTATGGATAAATCCTCCTGCTGTGAATCACTGATCTTGGTTTGGAATTCTGGCGATTTCACCATAGATACTAAGCTCGCGGTTTCAGACTCTAATTCGGCATTAATGAAAAATGCCCAGCTCACCATCACCACCTTGTGACGCAAACCGTGGCTGTTCGCCAATGCCAGATCAATTAATGAAATTAGACGCTGCCCACACCGAATCACTAGCTTTGCTAATACATCTTCTTTACAACTGAAATGCTGGTAAATGGTGCCCTTGGAGTATTCGGTGCGATCCGCGATGGCTTGCATGGTAAGACCGTTTAAACCGGATTCTTTCAGCAACGACAAAGCCACGCTGAGAATAAGCTCCTCGCGTTCTAAGCGTACTTGGTCTTTACGACTTAATGCATTGGGTTGATGTGATGCCATGTGTCACTTTTTTATTGTTTTTTGACGCAACGTCATTTTTTGACGCGGCGTCAAATTTAAAGAAATTGTCCGACAAGGTCAACCGTTTCGCGCAAAACAGCCAAGGGCTTTACAGATACACAGTACTGTATATAATCACAACATGTATATAAAAACAGATAAGAAGCCATAATGATCAAACTTACCGCTCGCCAGCAAGAAGTATTGAATTTAATCAAGCATTCTATTGAGACAACCGGCTTTCCCCCTACCCGTGCAGAAATCGCAAAAGAACTTGGCTTTAAAAGCCCTAACGCCGCTGAAGAGCATTTAAAAGCCCTTGCCCGTAAAGGCGCAATTGAAATGACACCTGGCGCCAGCCGAGGCATCCGTTTAGCTGAAGACCAAAGCGGCATTCCTTTAATTGGCCGTGTGGCCGCAGGTGAACCCATCCTAGCGCAAGAGCACGTAGAACGTTATGTGGAGCTACCTCGCGAGTTCTTTAAACCCGGAGCCGACTTCTTGCTAGAAGTAAAAGGTGAAAGTATGAAGGACATCGGCATCATGGACGGCGACTTAATTGCCGTACACAAAACCAATCAAGCCCGTAATGGCCAAATTATTGTGGCCCGCGTAGGTGAAGAAGTCACCGTGAAGCGCTTTCAGCAAGACAAGAACATTGTCCAGCTTCTGCCAGAAAACCAAGACTTTGAACCGATTGTGGTTGACCTGCAAAACGAACCGTTCGATATCGAAGGCCTATACGTAGGTGTGATCCGTCAGCACATCCACTAGGTTTGAATAAAACCTAGGCAAAAAAAACGCTGCAATCGCAGCGTTTTTTATGGATTCACTAAAAGCTTAGTGAACAATCGGTTCTTCATAATCAGCAATGGCTGACACGTCTTCAACGTGCACACCGCTTAGCTCACCCACTTTACGCACACCTGCTTCAATCATGGCCTTAGCAATTTCGATGTGCTGCTCAGGGAAGCTGTCTTTAGCATCACCAGAGAACGTAATACGCACTAGGGGTTCACCCTCACCATCACTGCGTTTTAGCGCGATGTCGCCATCGGATAGTTCTACAATTTCAAATACAGCGGCCATAAAAACTCTCGAAACTTGGTGACACGATACAAAGGGGGCGGGAGTATATCACTGCAAAACAAGCACTCCAACGCCTAAAAAATCAGCAATTAGTTTTCTTGGTAGTGCAGTCGCATACGCTGAATGGTTTTTTCTAATTCAATCAACCAGTTACGCAATAAGTCCACATAATCTGACTGGCTTGTAATTAATTGTACAGACTGTACCACCGCGCCTTCATCCAAGCCTGAAAGCAGCATTCTGCGATATTGCTTCAACAACGCACCCAGCCAAGCGGCCGAATCACGGCTCAGCAAGCTCAATTCGTATAACTCAGCAGGCAAGTCTTTACGGCTGAAAAGCTCGTTTAAGCTGTCGAACGGGCCTAAACGATACTGGGACACCAGCTCATGGCTGAACGAGAAAACACCCGCATATAAATGCGACAAAGCCGCCTCTTCTAGCTGGCGCTTCTGTTGGTCGTCCACTTGCTCGGCTTGCATTAAGCAAGAACGAGCAAAAAATAACACCTGATTGGTACGGCTAACTGGGCTCATCATTAAAAGTTAATGCGTAAGCCAAAGTGGCCCGCATTGACAACCTCGATATCGCCCTTCTCATCATTGGCTTCAACAAAACGGTAACCAAGGTAAACCATGGCCGTTGGAATCAACATGTATTCAACACGTGCGCCGATATCCACTAGGTTTTCAGTGGTCGAGAACGACAATACGCTTGGCGAGTAGTAAGCATGACCACCAAAGCCCAAGCCATTTAGCTCAGCCGGCATATAGCGAGCAAAACCACCAATGGCCAAAGCACCGCTGTCATTGGTATCCGTGAAATAACCGTACACCTTACCGCCTACACCAATGCGCAAAGCACTTTGCTGGCTGCGCACATCAACCGCACTCAAACCAACTGACATGAGATCGCCGTCTTCTTCATGATGTAAAAAGCCAGCCGAAACATGCATAGGGCTGCCCATGCGAGTCGCGTCGTAATCAAGGCCAGCCATACTGTCGTTGATACTTAAATCAAGAGTGCCACCAGCGTATACCGCAGAACTCATCAATAAACCGATTGGGGCCAATAGGCGCAGCAATTTCATGAATCACCTTTTATTATAAATATGTCATTTTTAAGATGGCGCTATGATACGTCATGCTAAAGCATAAACCTAGTCGTCGATTGTGCGCCAGTACCCTGAATTAAGACAAAAAAATAGCCTGCAAGGTTTCCCTGGCAGGCCATTTTTTAAACAATAAATATTACCCTTCTAACAAACCGAGCAATAATTTATTAATGCGATCAACATAACCGGCTGGGTCTTGTAGCTGGCTACCTTCTGCTAACTGAGATTGCTCAAAAATAATATCGGCCATCTCAGCAAAACGCGCTTCATCACTTTGTTGATCCATTTTAACGATCAATGGGTGGCTGGTATTGATTTCAAGCACGCGCTTCGCTTCTGGTAAGGCTTGACCCGCAGCTTCAAGCATACGGCGCATTTGCATGCCCATGTCATCTTTACCCACTACCAAGCACGCCGCCGAATCGGTTAAACGAGTCGAAATACGCACGTCTTCTACTTTATCGCCTAACGTGGTTTTAATACGCTCGATTAAGCTTTCGTTTTCTTTTTCCGCTTTTTCTTGTTCCGCTTTATCGTTCTCGTCTAATGCAAGATCACCCTTGGTGATGTCTTCAAAGGTTTTGCCTTTGAATTCGCTTAGATGAGAAATCATCCACTCATCCACACGGTCCGTTAGCAATAGCACTTCTAGGCCTTTCTTGCGGAACACTTCTAAGTGTGGGCTACGAGACGCAGTTAAATAGTTCTCAGCGGTTAGGTAATAAATTTTATCTTGGCTTTCTTCCGCACGCTCAAGGTATGCATCTAGCGAAACCGTTTGCTTATCGTCTTCACCCTTAGTGGATGAGAAACGGAACAGCTCTGCGATTTTTTCTTTGTTCGCAAAATCGTCTGCTGGGCCTTCTTTTAACACTTGACCAAAGCCATCCCAGAACGTTTGGTATTGCTCTGGATCTTTTTTCGCAAGCTTCTTCAACATATCTAAAATACGTTTCGTCAGCGCGGTGCGCATAGACGTGATGCTGGCATTTTCTTGTAAAATTTCACGGCTCACGTTAAGTGGTAAATCGTTGCTGTCGACCACACCTTTAATAAAGCGCAGGTACGGCGGCAAGAACTGCTCCGCGTCATCCATGATGAACACGCGCTGCACATACAATTTAAGGCCACGGTTACCTTCACGGTTCCACAAATCAAACGGCGGGCGCTTAGGCACATACAATAGGCTGGTGTACTCCAACGTACCCTCAACCTTGTTATGAGACCACGTTAGCGAGTCTTCATAGTCGTGGGCAATGTGCTTATAGAATTCTTGGTATTCTTCATCTTTCACATCAGACTTGCTGCGCACCCAAAGGGCTTTCGCACTGTTGACCGATTCCCATTCTGGCTCGGCAGGGGCGTCTTCTTCACCGCTGTGCTCTTTAAGCATTTGAACAGGTACGGCAATGTGGTCTGAATATTTCTTAACCAGATTGCGCAAACGGAAGCCGTCAGCAAATTCTTTTTCTTCAGCTTTTAGGTGCAAAGTG
>JBNMQC010000142.1:0-6155 GCA_051277445.1 Bermanella sp.
AACCAGTGGCAAGTGGGGCCGCTGTGTTTAGCACTTCACGGGCGTATGCGATCACTTTGTCGCCACGTACTTTGTTGTAGCCAGTGCCTTTTTCAGCGCCGCCTTCTTCAGAGATTACCTTGGTACCGTAAGCAGCATCGTATAAAGAACCCCAGCGAGCGTTAGACGCGTTCAGTGCGAAACGGGCGTTCATTACGGGTACTACTAACTGTGGGCCAGCCATTTCAGCAATTTCTGGTTCAACGTTTTGAGTAGTGGCTGAGAAATCAGGACCTTGTGGCACCAGGTAGCCGATTTCTTCTAGGAATGCTTTGTATTCAGCAAAGTTAAGAGACTGACCTTTGCGTTCGGTGTGGTAAGCGTCGATTTTAGCTTGTAGATCATCACGCTTAGCTAAAAGGGCTTTGTTCTTAGGCGCTAGTTCGTTAGCAATGGCGCTGAATTCTGACCAGAATTTATCTTGGTCAACACCAGTGCCTGGAATAGCTTTTTCGTTAACAAAATCAAAAAGTTCTTTAGCGACTTGTAGGCCGCCAACTTGAATGCGATCAGTCATTGTATGCCTCTATTATTTACTAAATCAGGACTTAGAATAGGCCATAATTTAGCGGTTGCTGTGTGTTGTTTTTGGGCGAATCAAAACAACACAGTGGAAAAAGTGGCCCAAATTCTACACGAAAGCCTTCTATAATTCATAGTTATATACCGTATAGTGGGTATAAACCTGAATGATGTGCTTTAAGGGCTTGGCGCGTGATTTACACTAGGCTAGACTGGATTTTCACTTAAGAATTGGTCGAATATGCAGCAAGTTGAATTATTCCCTGTTCCCAACCCTTGTGTTGGGGTTTGCCAGAGTAATGCCAAGGGTTACTGCATGGGCTGTCTTCGCTCGAGAATTGAGCGACAGAAGTGGAATGATTTAATGCCAGCTGAGAAAATGCGCGTGCTGGATCTATGTGAGCTTCGAAAGCAAAAGATCGCAGCCATTATTAAAGCCCAGCAAGAGCAGGCTGCATCTAAGTCTTAAATGCTAGCAATCATGAGCATCAAGATTTAAATAGTGCGTCGCCCTCAATGACATAGCAACCTTCTTTTTCATCTTGCCTATCCATAAGTGTTGCCATGGTTTGTGCCACTTGCAGCATTTGCACGGGGCGGTATTTGCTCAGTGAGCCTTGTATAAATGGAGCAATCATCTTGCTGAGCAAGGCACCCAAATATTCCCCTAAACGAAACTCATCGCGCTGCCCAAGTAATAGGCTAGGGCGGATCAGCCAAAGGTTACGAAAGCCGATTTGCGTTAAGTCGTGTTCGGTTTGCCCCTTTACGGATAAGTAAAAATTCTGACTGGTCTTTTTGGCCCCAACCGCACTGATGCATGCGAAATTCTGACAGCCATGCTGATGTGCCCAATTAGCAAATTTAAGGGTCAGGCCATGGTCGACCTGCTTGAATTTTTCTTGGCTACCTGCGGTTTTGATGGTCGTGCCAAGGCACGAGTAAGCCATATAGATACCGCTAGGCAGTTTGAAGGTGTCAAGTTCATCGTAGCTAACGATGTGCTGCTGCACACGGTCATCAAATAAAGGGGTGTGTGCTCTGACAAGGGCGTGAATTGCGTGATTTGGATTGCGCGCAATTAACTTTTCCACGAGACGTTTACCTACCTCGCCAGTGGCTCCGGCGATCACAATCCCTTTATCCATGGGCGTTTAACGCTTTTTGTTTGCACTGCATGAACTCACTGTGACGCAAGTGCAGTAAGTCTGCGATCTTGCGAATGGTGTGCTCTTCGTAGCGGTCGATCTCATTATCGGCCAGAGAAATGAGCCATAAACGGGTCACTAACTCGCATTTTTTGTCGATCTCTAGGGTCTTATCTAGGTGCTGTGTGAACTCATAAAGTGACACTGCGTGGTCAACTTCTTGCTCAGCACTGTCAATTAAACCTAAGCACTCTTGAGTGGTTAGGCCCGTATGCTGGCGCAATAATTCAGGCAGTTTTTCACGCTCTTGTGCTTCGATATTGTCGTCCGCTAGCGCAACCTCCACCATTAGTGCGGCGATCGCACGCTCGGTTTGGTCGCTTGGGGTTTCTTGGGTTTCTGGTGTGCTGAACCAATCAAGAATGTGTTTGAACATGTTAAGCGGTTTCCAATTCAGTTAGGTATTGGGTGGTCAGTAGCTGCTCGAGCAGTACGAGGTCCTTGGTGAAGTTGCGAATGCCTTCAGCCAGTTTTTCATTGGCCATGGCGTCTTCGTTTAAGTGCCAGCGGAATTGGGATTCACTTAGGATGTCCCATTTCGCTTCTTGCGATGGTGTTTCTTTAGAGAGTGCTTGTTCTAGGGTCCCTTGGTCTTCGCTTAATGCGTTTAGAAGTTCAGGGGAGATAGTGAGCTTGTCGCAGCCCGCTAGGCATTCGATCTCTTCGGTGTTGCGGAAGCTGGCACCCATGACAATGGTGTTGTAATCGTGAGTTTTAAAATACTGGTAAATGCGGCTGACGGAGATAACGCCTGGGTCTTGTGGGCCTGGGTAGTGATCAACACCTTCGGCTTTTTTGTACCAGTCTAAGATTCGGCCTACAAATGGGCTGATTAGCGTGATGTTAGCCTGTGCACATGCTACAGCCTGCGCCATGGTGAATAGCAGGGTTAAGTTGCAGGTAATGCCTTCTTCTTCAAGGATTTTAGCTGCTTGAATACCTTCCCAAGTGGAGGCGATTTTGATCAGTATGCGACTACGATCGACCCCTTCGTCTTCATATAGTGCAATTAGGCGGCGGGCTTTATTAATAGTGGCGATGGTGTCGAAGGATAAGCGTGCGTCGACCTCTGTTGAAACATAACCCGGTACGGTTTTTAGGATTTCGATGCCTAGCTTAACCGATACCATATCAAGGGTGTTTTCAAGTACATCCCCGGATTGATTGGAAGCCCACTGGGCTGCTTCTTCAATTAATGGGCGGTATTGCTCAAGCTGTGCAGCCTTGTAGACCAAGGATGGATTGGTGGTGGCGTCTTGTGGCAGGTAGCGTTTGATGGCTTCGATGTCGCCTGTATCGGCGACAACCGATGTCATGGTTTTTAATTGTTCTAATTTATTCATGATACCGCTTATTCCGTGTCGATAATCACCTTACTTTGTTGAAAATGGCAGGTAATGTCAAACACAGAAGCGAAAGCGGATTGTTTTTAAAGGGAAATTACAGAACAGTCTCGTCTGGCATCATGGCAAGTGCGGCCTCAATGACATCAATGCCCGCGGTCTTCTTGTAAGCTTCTTCACTTAAGTGGCGACGAAACTGTCGACTGCCCGGTAAGCCGTTGAACAGGCCTAAGATATGGCGGGTAATATAAGCCAGCTTGCTGCGCTCTTCACTGAGGTGGTTTTCGATATATGGGTACAGGCCGCGCACGATGTCTTTTAGGTTGCGGGTGTCTGCATCATGGCTGTAAAACGCGTGATCCACACCGAGCAAAACGGATGGGTTATGGTAGGCCTCGCGGCCAAGCATGACGCCGTCACAGTAGGTTAGAGCATTGTGCATCTGCTCGTAGGTGGTGAGTCCGCCATTAAGAAGAATCTCAAGATGCGGGAAATCGCGTTTTAACTGAGCCACAACTTCGTATTTTAGAGGCGGCACCTCACGGTTTTCTTTGGGTGATAAGCCTTGAAGAATGGCTTTGCGCGCGTGTACGATAAAGGTTTCACAACCCGTTTTGGCAACGGTCTCCACGAAATGGTGGAGCTCTTCATAGCTGTCTTGATCGTCAATGCCAATTCGATGCTTGACGGTGACAGGAATATCCACGGCATCTTGCATGCTTTTGATGCAATCAGCCACCAGCTCAGGGTGGCCCATTAAAACGGCGCCTATCATATTATTTTGCACTCGATCACTTGGGCAGCCCACGTTTAGATTCACTTCGTCGTAGCCAAATTCTTGTGCGATTTTTGCACATTGAGCTAACTCTGCTGCATTGCTACCGCCAAGTTGAAGGGCGACAGGGTGCTCAGCTTCATCGAATCTTAAAAAACGCTCAGGTCCGCCCTGGCCATGAATAATGGCGCCTGTAGTGACCATCTCGGTATACAGCAGGGCTTCTTTAGAAAGCTGTCGCCAAAAATATCGGCAATGCCTGTCTGACCAATCCATCATAGGGGCGGTAGAAAAGGTGCGATTGATGGATTTACGCGTGATGGACATTGGTTAAGGCTGCCTGAGGTTCAAGGCGGCGCATTATAGCGAAAAGACGAGGGCATGGGCTAGGTTTTAGCGGCTTTATCCAGTATTTGATCAAACTGATCCGCGGGTACGGGGCGGCTAAAGTGATAGCCTTGGCATAAGTCGCAGCCCATGGTTTTTAATAGGTTGTGACAGCGCTCTGATTCAACCCCTTCTGCCACGACACTCATGCCGAGGTTGTGCGCCATATGAATGGCGGTTTGCACCAGTACTTGGTTTTGTTTGTCGTCTTCTAAGTTAAGAATAAAATTTTTGTCGATTTTAAGTTCATTTGCTGGGAGTTTTTTTAAGTACCCAAGATTGCTGTAGCCAGTGCCAAAGTCGTCAATGGCGATGTTGACCCCCAGTTCATTGAGGGCCCAAAGATTCTTCAGGGCGTGGTGTGTGTCGCCCATCATTTGGGTTTCTGTGATTTCTAAAATGACATTTTTAGCAAGGTCTTGTTGTTCGCTCATTAAGAACGATAGGGCCTCTATGAAATGAGTATCTTGTATATTGTGTGCGCTGATATTCACAGACATTAAAAAGTCTGGGTGTGTTTTTTTCCAAATGCTTAATTGCTGCAGGGCGTTTTTAATGACCCATAAACTTAGGGCTTGAATGATGCCTGTTTGTTCTGCGGTTTCGATAAACTCATCAGGCATGATGAGACCATATTCCTTATGGTGCCAGCGAATCAGTGCCTCGGCCCCGATGATGTCATTTGTCTGGGTGTTAATGAGTGGCTGATAGTGAAGTGTCATTTTATTCTGAGCGATGGCAGCTTTGAGTTCATTGATTAAAAGTAGGCGCTTTTCATTGTAAGTATCGATGCTTTGGTTGTAGCTACAAATTTGGTTCTCAGCATTACTGGCGTTTTCCAGTGCAATACCTGCATTTCTTAAAAGGGTTTGAGCTTGCTGGCCGTCTTGTGGGTAACAGGCATAGCCTGTGATGACCCAGGGTTCGATTTCCATTTCATTGATGATGATTGTATGGTTTAGGGTTTCACTTAAAGACAGAAGTAGGGTCTTGAGAGTTTCATTGTCATTGTTCTGCAATGCAAACCCTAGGGTGCTGTTGCTTAGATTTGCCGCATAAAAATTTTCTTGGCTGTTTAAACATTGGATGCCGTCTAGGGTTTGTATTTCGCTATTCAGTGACATGGCAAATTGCTCCAGTGCGTAGTTGCTGATGTCACGGCCGAGCGTTTTATCGAGCTCTGCTATTCGGGATAAGCGCATTAGCACGATGGTCAGCGGCGCTTGGTTGGCGAGATGCTTGTCTAGCCATTTGCAAAAATTGTTGCGATTGGGTAGGCCGGTAATATCGTTATGGGTGGCATTATGCAGCAATTCTTCTTGCAATTTTACGCTTTGGCGGCTGCTATCAATTATGATTTGCTGGGCCTGTATGCGGATTTCTTTTTCAATATGGAGTCGTCTAGCAAGAGCGACTGCAAATGTCAGTAGTTCAAGTGTGGAGCCCAGCTGTATGGCGTGGTTGCTAAACGCATTGAAAGGAATGAAGCCAAGTCGCGCTAAAGCAAAAATAATAATGCCAATAATAAACCATGTCCAAGCGCCAATATAAAAGGCTCGGTTAATGTTGCCCTGTGAGTGGCGCAAGCCAATAAAAAAGCAAACTGGAATAATGATTAATGTACATACAAGGGCGGCCTTGATTGCAAAGACATAGCTAAATGCAAATGCACTTAAGAGTACAAAAATAGGAATAAAGCTCATCAAGTAGAGTGTGCGGCCTTTGCCTCTTGGGTTGAGTTGCAAAAACAGTAAGTTAAATAAAGTGGTCAGCGAGATGGCGGCGCACCCCAATATGAGTTGGGACCAGTTGTGATATTGAGGGTGATTAGGGAAAACATATTCAAACAAGATGGCATCCTGTGACGCCATTAATAAAGCA
>JBNMQC010000143.1:0-6134 GCA_051277445.1 Bermanella sp.
ATCTTATTGATAAGTATTATCATTTAGATTAATATCG
This sequence comes from Bermanella sp., assembly GCA_051277445.1. Lineage (GTDB taxonomy): Bacteria > Pseudomonadota > Gammaproteobacteria > Pseudomonadales > Oceanobacteraceae > Bermanella. The sequence continues at coordinate 38 of JBNMQC010000143.1, forward strand.
CCGAATTAATACTTTCGGATGATTCCAATGGCAACGTTACTTGCGTTCATTCAACAAATTGGCGGCCCTGTTGTGGCCATCTTGCTGTTTTTTTCGGTGCTAGCAACCAGCTTTATTCTTTTGAAGTTGACCCAAATCGTTTTACAGCGCCCCTCCCAAAATGCCAGTCCGGCTAAGCTGTTAGCGCATTTGAAACAAGGTGAAATCAAGCAGATTGCGTTATTGTCTCAGGGGCAGCGTAACCCTCGCAGTCAAATCATCTCTCGCTCAGTGACCTTGCTTGAAAACCACACCCTTGATGCCGAAAGCGCTCAATCTGAAATTGTTCGTCAAGCGCGTTTAGTGGCTGAGCAATACAAATCTCACCTAAGGCCCCTTGAAGTGATTGCAACTGTGGCACCGCTATTGGGTTTGTTCGGTACCGTACTGGGCATGATTGAAGCATTCAAAGCCATGGAAATGGCTGGTGCGCAAGTGGACCCGGCTGTTTTGTCCGGTGGTATTTGGCAGGCACTGTTAACCACGGCCGTTGGTTTGGGCGTGGCAATTCCGGTGTCACTAATACACAGCGTATTGGAGCGCCAAGGCGAACTTCAAACTCAAGCGTTGCAAGATGATATTAGTCAGGTATTCACCTTTTTTGCGCAACAAGAACACTGTGCACGTAAACCGAAAAAGCAAACCTGCGCATCATGATTGAAATGGACTCTCTTGGCACTGGTGCACGTCGTGCAAAACCCATTAGCTTAACCGCGCTGATTGATGTGGTTTTTATTCTGCTGATGTTTTTTATGCTCACATCCAGTTTTAGTCAGTGGCAAATGTTAGAGCTTGTTAAGCCAAGCTCACATGAGCAAGCCAAGCAGGATTCACCTCCTGTGCTTTTGGTCTATGAAAAGGATTTTGCATTACTTACCGATACCCTTAAGCGCCCTATTGCGCTAAATAGAATTATGGGTGAATTATCGGATGCGCAATTGAGCCAAGCACTTGTTATTAGCGCAGAGGCATCGGTAACGATCAGTCGGTTACTTGAAACCTATGAAAGCCTAAAGGTCTTAGGGTTTAAAAATCTTCAAATCGGTCAATCCGTTACACAGAAAAAGTGAGTGCATAGCATGCAAGGATTCAACCCATTGAATGTAACCGAAGACACGCGCAGCAAGTTGTCATCCGATGACAATATGATTCCGCTGATTAATATTGTGTTTTTACTGCTGATATTTTTCATGGTCGCTGGGCAAATCAAAGCTCAGCCAGATCAAGCCATTGCGCTGCCTACCACTAAACAATTGCAAGCAGCTCAAGCACAAGCTTTACGCTTAGAATTATTTTCCGATGGCCAGTTAAGGTTTAACGGCGAGGCGATTGACGTGGCACAGCTCAGTAAAAGAATTGATTTACAAGCAAGCGGTAATCTTGCCTTGTTTGCCGATGGACGGGTAACCGCCAAACAACTTGACGAATTATTAGCTGTATTTACCAATGCAACTCAATGGTCCATCAAACTGTATACATTGGAAAAATAATGATGAACTTGCGTAGTGGTGTTATCGCATTTTTCTTTGCAATTTTTGTTCACGGGCTGGGGTTATATGTATTACTGGCTGAAGCGGAAGATGAACAGGGGGATGCAATGGATGCAGGTGAGCTAGGTGTTGAAGTGGGTTTAGGCACGCAAGGATCCCATGCCAATATAAAAGAAAGACTCTCAATGCTCAGAGAGTCAAATTTAAAAAAAGTAGAGATAAAAGAGCCTGCTAAGACGGCTAAAGCAGTGGTGAACGAATCGAAAAAAGAAGCCGTTGTTAAGCCCATAACCAAAACAACGGCACTTAATAACAACAGCGTAAAAGCGGTAAACGAAACTGACAATACAATAAAAAACGAAGCAACCGCTTCACCCAGTGAAAGTGAGAGAGAAACAGCAGAGCCTGACACTCGAGCCAGCGCGGCCAGTGTGCAAGCGGCGATCAAATCGACCGGTCGATCTGATCAACGTCAAAGCGGTGGAATGAAGGGCAATGCGAAAAATTACATCAATCAAATGAATCGTTGGTTGGCTCAGCATCAAGAATACCCAATGGCTGCAAAAAAAGAAAAGCAAGAGGGCACCGTTCGTGTTGCTTTTACGATGGATCGATCAGGCACTGTCCTGCGTCGTTCGATTGAAACATCCAGTGGCTATGCGTTACTAGATGAGGCGGCTTTGAAAGTGCTCGATGATGCGTCTCCTTTGCCTCAAGTGCCGGATGATTTTGCGCCTGGACGGGCACAGTTGTCACTGGTTAAGCCAATTGATTTTACTCTCATAACAAATACATCTTTTAAGGACTGACATGAAGCACAGCATTAAAAAACCGTTAACCTTGCGTAAGTCACGCCTTGCGCCAAGCGCAGCGGCGTTAACCATTGGTCTACCTACTTTGTTAGTTGGCGCCATTCAATCGGCCTCAGCTGAAGACGCAATTGTTCTGGATGCCATGCAAGTAGAAGAGCGTACGGTTGATACTAACCCATATGCGGAAGCTGGCGCACCGTATAAAGCCAAAGTGTCTGGTGATAGCCGTCATGTAAAAGATCTAGCGGATACGCCGCAGACCATTACAGTATTAACCCAAACTCAGATTCTTGAGTCGGGTCGTAGTGATTTAAAAGAAATCGTTGATGCGCAACCGGGTATTACACTAGGTACCGGTGAAAATGGTAATGCGTTTGGTGACCGTTATGTCATTCGTGGTCACGAAGCACGCTCAGATGTGTTTGTTGATGGTTTACGTGACCCAGGTATGAGTACCCGTGAAAGCTTTGCCGTTGAACAAGTTGAAATTACTAAAGGGCCAAGCTCAACATTTGCTGGTCGTGGTTCAAGCGGTGGTGCGATTAACAGCATTACCAAACAAGCCAGTACTGAATACGACTTTAATAAAGTAGAAGCGGGTATAGGGACGGATGATTATCGTCGTATCTCGCTAGATAGTAACCAGACCGTTAACGATGACTTAGCACTGCGTGCCAATATTTTACACAGCTATCAAGAAGTACCTGATCGTGGGCCGAATGACGCTGAACGTAACGGTGCGGCGCTTTCAGCGACTTATCAAGCTAATGAAAAACTGAAGCTTGTAGCGGATTATTATTTCTTAAGAGCGTTTGATCGTAATGATCTGGGTGCTTACATTGATCGAGATACTAATAAAGTAAACGAAAGTGTGCCCGCTTACGCGCAGGATCAAGACTTTTTAAAGTCTAATATCGATACTGTTACATTTCGTGCCATGTACGATGTAAGCAGTAATGTACGCATTGAAAATGCAACCCGTTACGGTACAACCGATAATGGTTATGTGGTAACCGGTGCCCGTGGTACAACTCGTGATGCATCAGATGCTTTTGGCGCTATCGATACCATTTCACTTAGTACACACCAAGGCTGGCAAGAAGTGGAATACTTCGCCAATCAGTTAAATGTATTAATGGATTCTGAAATCGCCGGTATGAAACACCAGTTTGTATTGGGTGCTGAATATTCACAACACAATGTAGTGAACGGCGTTTATAGTGTTACTAATAATGGTACCAGCAACTGTAAAACAGCTGGTCGTGGCGGTGTTTCAGATAGCTATTGTATCCTAGATGAAAATGGTAACTATCTTGATGATCTGAGCGGTTTAATGCAGCGTGATATCACTAAAGCTAATGTGGATTCAGATTACAGCATTGATACGCTGTCTATTTATGCAATGGATACGGTTGACCTGAATGATTCATGGTCGGTATTCGCAGGCGTGCGTGCGGATGCATTTGAATATAAAAATATAGTGACTAACCGATCTGGCGATGAAGAAACATACAAATACGATGATGTTTTATGGAACGGCCATATTGGTGGTGTGTATAAAATCTCTGATAACGGTAATGTGTACTTAACCTACAGCACAGCTGCTAATATTAATGGCGGTGAATCCGATGTAGGGGGGAGCTGTGGTTATGGTGGTATTTGTTCAAGTACTGAGAACGTTGATAAAGCCAAACCTGAAACCGTTGAAAACATTGAGCTGGGTACAAAATGGAACCTGCTGAATAATAAATTGTTAGCCACTGCTGCACTTTTCCAAATCACCAAAGATGATGTGATGGAAGGTACGGACTACGATGTAGAAGGCACATACAACACAGGTAAAAACCGTGTACAAGGTGTAGAGTTTTCATTAGTCGGTAATATTACAGATCGCTTAAGTGCACAACTAGGCTTGTCCGTGATGAAGTCTGAAATATTGAAGTCAGCAGACGCAGAGTCTGAGGGCGGTATTCTTGCTAACTTTGCCGATGAATCGGCTTTTGCTCAAGTACGTTATCAGTTAACGGATCAATTCAGCTTTGGTGCCGCAGCCAACTACTCTAGTGAAGTGTATGTGGGTCAGCCTGATAGTGCCGCTAACGATGAGCTTGGTGTACCGGATTACACCGTATTTGATGTATTTGCTAACTACAGCTTCAGCGAGAAGTTAACGGCACGTTTAAACGTGGCGAATATTACGGATGAAAACTATTACTTAACGGCGTACCGCAGTGGTGGTTTTGCCTATATTGGTGATGCGCGTAATGCACAACTTACTGTGGCTTATGAATTTTAAGTAAATCTTAAGTGTGTGAAAAATACCGAGCGTATGCGCTCGGTATTTTTTTATTAATTCATCAGGAGGTCACATGTTGTTACCGATTGAACAAATTATTAGTCGAGAAGACGCTTTGCGATTACGTGATGCCATCGAGCAAGACCCTTGGCATGATGGCCGACGCACCGCAGGTGGATTATCGGCGGATGTGAAGAGTAATTTACAACTGGATGAAACGTCAGATCTTGCTAAGCAATTAGGTCAAGTGGTTACCCAAGCGGTTAAGCAGCACCCATTGTTTGTTTCCGCTACCTTGCCTCATACCGTATTTCCGCCACGATTCAACTGCTATCAAGATGGCGGCCATTATGGCTTGCATATTGATGGCTCTGTCATGACATTACCGGATGGGCGGTTAATGCGCTCGGATGTATCAGCCACGCTATTTTTATCTGACGCCGATGAATACGAGGGCGGAGAACTAAGCATCGAAACGCAATTTGGTGCGCAAGAAGTAAAATTAAATGCTGGGGATATTATTTTATATCCATCATCAAGCTTGCATGAGGTGAAACCAGTGACCGAAGGAAAACGCATTGCGTCCTTCTTTTGGATTCAAAGCATGGTGGCTGATCCGACACAACGAGAGCAATTATTTGAACTGGATCAATCCATTCAGATTTTAACGATTGAGCGTGGCCGCGACGATAACGAAGTCAGACGCTTAAGTGGGCTTTATCATAATTTGTTACGTGGCTGGGCCAGTGTCTAACGGACTGTAGGCTTAGACTTTACGCATAGATGGCATTTTCTTCGTAAACAGGTCGGTTTAGTTATGCTACCCTTGGCGTAATACATTGATTTGAATGATTATGCTGATTATTTCCAACCACGTGTCCATTCCCAGTGCTGAAATTGAGATGCAAGCGATTCGCGCGCAAGGTGCGGGCGGGCAAAATGTGAATAAGGTTTCAAGCGCGATACATTTACGTTTTGATATCAGAGCCTCCAGTTTGCCAGAGTTTTATAAAGAGCGCTTATTGGCGTTAAGCGATTATCGTTTGACGAAAGATGGCTGCATTGTGATTAAAAGCCAAGAGCATCGCAGCCAAGAGTTAAATCGCCAAGCGGCTCTTGAGCGTCTTGCGGCGCTCATTCGACAGGTGAACGTGGTGCAAAAAACACGTAAGCCCACCAAACCTAGTCGGTCTGCCAAAATGAAGCGTATGGATAAAAAAACCAAACACGGTCAAACCAAAGCGCTGCGCGGTCGAGTGTTGTAACTTAATGGCTGCTGAATAACTTCGCACGCACTATATCGCGATACTTTTTTGGGTTTGTGGCTAACAATCGTTTGAATAAACGATTGAAATGCGACAAGTCATGATAGCCCACCTGACACGCCACTTCGTAAATCGATAAGTTGCTATTTTTCAGTAAGTCTTTTGCCGCATCGATTCTTAACTGCTGTAAGTAGT
>JBNMQC010000144.1:0-6114 GCA_051277445.1 Bermanella sp.
GAACCTAAAAGGCACCTTAATTGCGGTGCCTATGGTGAATGTATATGGCGTGCTCAATCAAAGCCGTTATTTACCAGACAGACGCGACCTTAACCGCTCGTTTCCTGGTTCTAAACGTGGCTCATTGGCGGGTCGTATGGCCCATACCTTTTTAAATGAGATTGTTGCCAAGGCTGACTATGGCATTGATTTTCATACAGGTGCGATCCATCGCAGTAACTTGCCGCAAATACGCGCAAACCTAGATGATGCAGAAACACTGGATATCGCTAAAGCATTTGGTATCCCTGTGTTGCTGAACTCTAACTTACGAGATGGCTCATTACGCCAGTGTGCGGCGGATTTAGGCACCAAAATTTTATTGTACGAAGCCGGTGAAGCATTACGCTTTGATGAGCTTGCGATTCGTGCTGGTGTCAAAGGGGCCATTAAAGTGATGCGCCACCTTAGTATGCTGAGCAAATCGAAAACGCGTTCTAAAAAGACCATCGAGCCCTTTATCGCTAGACAAAGCGGCTGGATTCGCGCAAACGAAAGCGGTCTAGTGATGCACCACAAGCAACTTGGGGATTTTGTGAACAAAGGGGAAGTGTTGGCGACGATAAGCGACCCTTACGGCCAAAAGCTAGATGATGTCTTGAGCAACGCAGAAGGCATTATCATTGGCAAACAAAATATCCCACTGGTTCAAGAAGGGGAAGCCATGTACCACATCGCTTACTTCAAAGAGCCTGATGATGTAGTTGAACACTTAGAAATGATGAACGAAGAGTTATTACCAGAGGATTATTCGTAGGCATGTTAAACATTTTAATCGGCATTGGCTTTATTTTATCGTTTGTTGTGCTGAGCAATGCCATTGAGAATTGGATAGAGCGCCTTGGTCGCAAGCGCCAAGTGAGTAACGAGAGGATATTTTACGTACAAAAAATCATAAAACTCATTGGTTTTATTGGTTTGTCCCTCGCCGCTGGCTTGGTATTTGGTTTTAATTACAGTGAATTCAGTTTTATTGTCTCCTCCATATTTGCGGTTGTGGGCATTGCTTTATTTGCACAGTGGTCCATTTTGAGTAATGTGACGGCTAGCTTAATTATATTTTTCTTTTTCCCTTATCGTGTGGGCGACCATGTTCGCATCAGCGATGAAAAAGAAATTCTTGAAGGTGATATTATTGAAATCACCTTGTTTCATTTAATTATAAAACGTGAGGATGGGGATATATTAACGTATCCCAATAGCTTGGTATTTCAAAAAGCCATTATTATTCATCCAAGAACGAAAAACGCATCCATAAAAGAAATCGAGCCCAAACATGAGCCATAACAAAATCACCCTAGGTGCATTAGAAGTATGTGATCTGCCCCAGCTAGAAATCACAAAGTTACACATGCGTGTAGACACTGGGGCACAAACGTCTTCTTTGCATGTGGACAATATCGAAGAGTTTCAAAACAACGACGAGCTATGGGTCAGTTTTGATATTCACCCTGACGTACATAACGTGGATACCGTTGTCCGTCGCAAGGCAAAAGTACATGACACCCGTGTAGTAAAAAGCTCAAGCGGTGACAAAGAGCAACGCCATGTGATTCAAACCAGCATTGTTCTAGGCGATCAAAGCTGGCCAATTCACCTAACACTGACTGACCGCTCTAGCATGACCTATTTGATGTTGCTTGGCCGTCAGGCTATGAATGGTCGCATTTTAGTTGACCCATCAAGCGAGTACTTGCTGGGCCAATAATGTGTCGGCCACTGGCGCGGGTTTACTTTAATAGCCCGCGCGCAATAATCTCTTTCATCACTTCTGATGCACCACCATAAATCCGTTGTACCCTAGCATCCAAAAATGCCCGCGCAATGGGATACTCCTTCATGTAACCGTAGCCCCCAAATAATTGCAGACAGTCATCGGCGACCTTGCATTGTAATTCCGTGGCCGATAATTTTGCTTTCGAGGCAGTGACGGCATCTAAATTGCCAGCCATATAATCCGTGATACAGCGTTCAACAAACGCCCAATTGACGCTAATTTGTGTGTCTAAGTTGGCAAGCGTGAATCGAGTGTTTTGCAGCTCAGACAGTGCTTGTCCGAATAGCTGGCGCTGTTTTGTATAATCCACCGTCCATTGCAGCATGCCACTGCACGCTCCCAGCGCGCAGACTGCTAAAATAAGGCGCTCACGGGGAAGTTCTTCCATTAAGTGTTTAAAGCCTTGGTTAAGTTGACCAAGCGGCCCGTCCACAAGCACGTCATCAAAAAACAGCTCTGAAGTATCGCCACTGTGCTGGCCAATTTTTTCAAGATTGCTGCCCACGTCATAACCCTGTGATGACTTATCCAGCAGAAATAAGCTGATGCCCTTGGCACCGGCATTGGGGTCAGTTTTCGCTGCAACAATGCACACATCGCCATGCTGGCCATTGGTGATGAAGGTTTTTTGCCCGCTAATACGAAAGCCATCGTCTACTTCTATGGCTTGGGTGCGTATGGCTTGCAAGTCACTGCCTGCACCTGGCTCTGTCATGGCGATGGCCCCAACCGCCTCCCCTGTCACCAGTTTTGGTAACCAGTGTGCTTTTTGCGCGTCAGAACCCAGATGGCTGATGTAGGGCGTCACGATGTCGCTGTGAACCGATACATTGGTAGCAAGGGCCGCAAAACCGCGCAGGGACAGGGTTTGAACCACCAAAGCGGACAGTGCAAGGTCACCGCCACAGCCGCCGTAGGCTTCATCCACGTCCACACACAAAAAGCCAGCTTGCCCCATGTCTTGCCAGACACTGCGCGGAATAATGCCTTGGTCTTCCCATTGCTGATAAAAGGGGGCCACTTTTTGGTCTAAAAATCGATTGAGTGCATCACGGAATAAATCGGACTCGCCAGACATATCTCACCTATTGTTATCATTATTATGGGTCTATTCTCACACTCAAAACCCTGGTGAATAAAGCGTCAAGACAATCAAAATCGTTAGCATTGTTTAATCTGGTAAATATTCACAGCTTTTAATCATCCATTGTGGCTGAAATGGCCACAGTGCATCAAAAATATAACGCAGTAATAGAAGATCTCAGTAAACATATGTATGCTCGCCTCCTCATTTTTAATAGGTAGACTCATGATTCGCCTTTTTCGCTTTTGCTTACTTGCCATTCACTTCGTTATGACCAGCACCGCAGGCTTAATGATCGGCATTTTACGTCCTTTTCATCCCACCAATAGTCGCTGGTGTGCACACCTTTACGGCAAAATCGGCTTACCTATTATTGGGATCAAAACACAAGTAGAAGGTCTAGAAAACTTCCAGCGTAGCCAGCCTTGCATCGTGGTATGTAACCACCAAAGTAACTGGGATTTGTTTGTTGTGGGCAGCATCGTACCTGAGCGTACCGTAAGCGTTGGCAAAAAGAGCCTAAAATGGGTGCCATTATTTGGCCAACTGTATTGGCTGGCTGGTAACGTACTGGTTGACCGCGGCAACCCGCGCAAAGCCATGGAAGCCATGCAAATCACCAAAGAGGCGCTAACCACCAAGAACACCAGCATTTGGTTTTTTGCTGAAGGCACACGTAACAAGGGCAAGAACATGCTGCCATTTAAAAAGGGTGCCTTTGTGACAGCCATTAACGCAGGCGTACCGATCGTACCTGTATGCTGTAGCAGCTACTTAAATGGCTTTGACCTAAATAAATGGGATAACGGCACGGCTAAATTACGCGTTCTGCCAGCGGTGAGCACGCAAGGTTACAGCCAAGAAAACGTAAAAGAATTAATGGATGGCATCTATTCCAATATGATGGATACCATTAACGAACTAGACGCAGCACAAGCCAGTAAATAAGCTCTTGGACGAATCACAAGATTCAGCTGTTCAAAGCTAAAAACGCCCAGTAAGCTGGGCTTTTTTATGCCCAGTGTAAACCCATGACCCCGTTTGAAATATGCCAAGACTGCATTTACCGACTGATCAAGCACCCTAGTTTGGGCAATGATTTACAGTCCCTTGCGGATTCTTATTCTCTTAGCACGAGTCATTTTCAAAAAACCTTCAAACGTTATGTGGGGGTTTCCCCGAAGCAATTTCAGCAAAGCCTACTTGTGCAACAAGCCAGTAAACCGCTTATGCAGCAAAGCTTATTGCATACCAGTGAGCTGCTGGAAGTCAGTAGCCCTTCTCGCCTGCATGATGCGTTTGTGCAAATAGAGGCCATGTCACCGGGTGAATTCAAATCCCAAGGCGAAAATCTGGTACTGCGCCATGGCCATCAAGAAAGTGTATTTGGCCGACTATTGGTCGTCATGAGTGCTAGGGGAATTTTTTACCTAGGTTTTCATGAGTCTGATGAGGGCGTTTTGCAAGGCATTCAGCAGCGCTATCCGCAGGCTCAATTGATGCCAAGCAAGGATAACCAGATGCTTGGTCATGACCCCTTCTTAGAATCTAAGCCAATGACACTCAGCCTTGCCGCCACGCACTTTCAAGTGCAAGTCTGGCGCGCACTGTTAACCACTCAACCAGGTGAGCAAGTCAGCTACAAGGACATTGCCCATAAAATTGGCCAACCAAAAGGGGCAAGAGGTGTGGGCCAAGCAATAGGGGCTAATCCTGTGGCCTTTCTGATCCCTTGTCACCGAGTGATTAAACAAAGCGGCGCCATTAGCGGGTATCGCTGGGGCGTGCCCGTTAAGCAAGCCCTTCTTGCATGGGAACACGCCAGCACCCACGTCTCAAGCTAGCCATTCGGCCTTGCCATATACTCAAATGCCGCCTTAACTTTATGTAGTGATAAAGGATAGAGGCACCCATGGTCAGTAAAGTTTTAATCTGTGACGACTCCAATATGGCGCGCAAGCAAATGGCGCGCGCCCTGCCAGATCACTGGCCTGTGGAAGTTACCTTCGCTAAGCATGGTCAAGAGGCCATCGAATTTATCAAAGCCCATGAATTTGAAGTCATGTTTTTGGACCTCACCATGCCGGTCATGGATGGCTATGAGACCCTTGAAGAGATTCGTAAACAAGACCTGCCTATCATGGTGCTGGTGGTGTCTGGTGACATCCAGCCAGAAGCTCAAGAACGGGTAAAAAAACTGGGGGCCATAGACTTCATTAAGAAACCGGTTGATCAAGCTCGTATCACGGCCGTACTCACTGAATACGGCATCATTGGGGAGGCCCCCAATGAATGAACAAATTACATTAAGTGAAGATGAGCGCGACTGCTATCAAGAGATTACCAATGTGGCCATGGGACAAGCGGCGGACCGCCTAGCCCGTTTGCTGGGTGTTTATGTGGTTTTACCGATCCCCAATGTGAACATCATTGAAATCAATGAATTTAAGATGACCCTTAAATCCCTTGAGGGCAACGCCACGGTTAGCGCCGTTTGCCAAGGGTTTATCGGTGCAGGCATCGCAGGGGAGGCATTACTGATCTTTAACGACGCAAGCTTCACTGACATCGCCAAATTATTAGATTACCCAGGCAACCTTGATAAACACGAAGAGCTAGAAATGCTCATGGACGTGGCCAATGTATTAAACGGTGCGTGCATTCAAGGCATTGGCGGCCAGTTAGATATCGACTTTAGTCAAAGCCATCCAGTGGTATTAGGCCAGCATTGCTCTATTTCGGATTTATTAAATGACAAGCAGAACGCATGGCAACGCACCATGGCCATCGAGATTAACTACACCATCGAGGATCACAATATTAACTGCGACTTGTTACTGCTGTTCACCGAAGATAGCGTGCTGCATATGAATCGTTTAATCAGTTTTTTATTGGAAGATTAATATGGACAATAATGATACTGACATGACCGAATTCCATTGGTTTATGGACATACTACAAACCATTGATGCAGGGCTGGTTGTATTAGATCGACAATACAATATTAAGCTTTGGAATGGTTTTATGGAAAATCACAGCGGTATTCGACCGGATCAAGCAAAGGGTGAGAATTTATTTACGCTGTTTCCAGAAATAGACAGCGATTGGTTCAAGAAAAAGGCCGAGTCGGTTTTTTTACTCAATACCCGCGCCTTTACCATCAGCGAGCAACGGCCATTTTTGTTTAAATTTAAAAATAATTATCCCATTACTG
>JBNMQC010000145.1:0-6068 GCA_051277445.1 Bermanella sp.
GTAGGTGTTTCGTACCATGAATTCTTTTAAAATATCATTCTGAATGGTGCCCGATAATTTCTCTTGTGGCACACCTTGTTCTTCTGCGGCCACAATGTAATTCGCAAGAATAGGCAGTACCGCACCGTTCATGGTCATGGAAACCGAAACTTTATCTAATGGGATCTCATTAAATAAAATTTTCATGTCTTCAACCGAATCAATGGCCACACCGGCTTTACCCACGTCACCGGTAACCCGTTCATGGTCAGAATCGTAACCACGGTGTGTGGCCAAATCAAACGCCACGGATACACCTTGTGCGCCGGCCTTTAAGTTTTTACGGTAAAACGCATTGGATTCTTCGGCGGTAGAGAAACCCGCGTATTGACGAATGGTCCAAGGGCGACCAGCATACATGGTCGCCATTGGGCCGCGTACATAAGGGGCCATGCCTGGAAAGGTATTGTTGTATTCAAGGTCTTTTACATCATCTTGTGTGTATAAAACTTTGATTGGCACGCCTTCTGGCGTGTGCCATTCCATCTCGGAAGGAGTCATGCCTTTCATTTGCTTAGTAGCAAGGGCGGCCCATTCGTCATAGGTGTACTTTTTATCTGTCATGCTTTGGCCTTTTCGTCAGATGCCTGACGGGAACGTTTTGTAGTATGGGTTAGCTAGGAATTCTACGAACAGCGTAACCCATTATTTAAAATTGATGGGTTACGGCTCTTGTGACACTCAAACCTAACCCACCCTACAATTTTTCTAATGATCCATCGGCTGGTTCAATTCAATCAACACGCCGTCACAACTTTTAGGGTGTATGAAAATGACCATACAATTATGTGCGCCAAGATAAGGCGCGTCACTTAAAAATTCATAACCTTTGCTTTTTAAGCGGGCAATGTCTTCTTCTATATTGTCTGAGCGAAAACACAGGTGGTGCATCCCACCGCCTTTTTTCTCGATGTATTTTTGTATTGGGCCTTCACCGTTTAAAGGGTGCACTAATTCAATGCTGGTGTTATCCAGTGGAAAAAACGCCGTGCTAGTTTTCGCACTGGCCACGTCTTCTTTATGGTCAAAGGTGAGGCCAAAGTCATTCATAAAGCGCTCGATGGCTTTATCTAAATTCGGTACGGCAATGGCAATGTGATCTAATCCAACAATCATCTGACACTCTCTTTGCAGGTAAGCCTGCTCAAAAAAATTGGCTGACCAGAGCGACGTGCCAGGCATGGCGCTCTGGTTTTCATGTTATTACGCAACAGTGATTAAAAAGACACCTGTTTGCTCGCGACGACGTGCGAGCATTTCATCTGCGGTTTCCACAACCACTTTTTCATCGGCCACAATTTTAAATAAAGGCTGACCTTTTTTAATGATGGTGCCATCTTCATTAATCAATACTTTTTCGATGGTACCTGCAAAAGGCGCTTTCACCTTGTTGAACATTTTCATGACCTCCACAATGTACAGTGGTTGGCCAGCGTCAAAGTGTTCACCTTCTTTTATGAAAGGCGGCATACCAGGGGCTTCACAGCTGTAGAACATACCGCCTGACGCTGCGAGGATTTCGTCACCCTTGGCTACCGGTGGCGGTACAAGCACCTTCATCATATTCTTTTGTAAGGTTTCATCAAGTAAGGCTTCAGGAATGAAAATACTCAGGTCTTCATTGACATCCAGATCATAAAAGTTGGTCTCACTGGCAATATAAGGTAATAAGTTGAATACCTCAAAACCGGCTTGGTAGCCCGCGTGGGCGGCTTGCACTTGTTGCCATACATCCTTGCTGAAGCCTTCTGGCGCTGAACCATGGATGATGTCGATCAGCTCAATGTAGTCTAGGTCTTCTAAGCCTGCTTGCGCTAACTGGCTTTCTAAGCTGTCGTAAAAGCTCAGTGCATCTTGTAGCACATCATTGTCATGATCCCAGATCATGGTGGCCGCTGGGTCTTGAGTATTAAAATCCATGTTTAAGAAATGGTATGTATCCGCCAAAATTCGGATTGGATTTTCAAGCCAGGTGACCTGGTTGTTATTTTGAATATCAAAGTTATTTTGCTGCACGCTTAACCAGCCAGATAAGACATGCGGCTCAGCCAATAAGCGTTCAATTGGGCGAGTTAATAATAATTGTTTACGCACTAAAATTTTATGCAGGCTGGCTTTTTCATCCTTGTCTTTGATTTCAGCCAGCCGTTTAGCACAAATTTGCTGATAGGCATAAGACACATCCAGATCATTGCTTTGATCTTTTAATAGTCCCACTGCGGTTAAGTACGGCACAATAAATTTGGTGGTGGGGCGAGCATTGATGTTGTTGCCAATGAACCAGTTTACAAGACCATAATGGAACTCTAAGTTGGTGGATAAATCTTTACCTAATAATACGGTGCTGCGCAGTACTTCAGCCATGGCATCGTAGGTGCCTAATCGGTTCTCACCGACAGTTAATAGCAGGGCAATGTTCGAATCATAGGCACCGGCTAGATGATACTTCATGAATACATCCGTATCAGGGTTGTGCAGACTGATACCTTGGTCGTCGCGAATTTCACCTTTTTGTGCATCGCTCCAGTATTCAATGATGCCACCGGCATGGGGAGCCAGCGCTTGGTTGGTGGCATTTAAACGTGCCTCAACCGATGCATTGTGACGCAATACACGCATCGGTTTTGGTAAGCGCGGACCATGGGCCGCTAACAACACCATGGCTTCTACTAAGCTCTCAACAATAAAGTATTCATTTTCATTGTCAGGGTTGGCAAACTTTAAGCTATAGCATAGCTCGGTGACGCGATGTTCGACCTGAATGCGGGTGTTCATTTCCATGAAGAAGTGTTTGTCACGATCCACAATACATTCAAACGTTGAAACACTGTCTAGGCCCACTGCCTGAGCGAAACGTTCGGCTTCTTCTTCCATTTTTTGTAGGGTTTTAATGTCTTGGTTTAAGACGGTGGCCTCTGTATCACGGCCTGCTTTGACCGCTTGAGTCAGTGCGTTTTCTAAATCTTCAGAGATCACCGATACTTCAAGCAGCTTTTGTTCATGCATTTGCAACGAGCAGTCACGGCCACCTAACGCTAAGGACCAATCGCCATTACCAATCACTTGGATTTCTTGGTGGCGTGTGGTTTCGATATTCAACTCGATCAGGATGTTTTTGTTATCACCTTGGCCGGTGGCCTTCACTTCATTCAAGATCTCAAGTACTAATGAGGGTGCCAGCTTGGCCACTTCATCAAGCTGTGCGTTTAAGTCACCTTCGAACGAGGCTGGGTTGGGCAGAATACGTTGACCTTTACCACCGCCACCGCCAATGCACTTTAGGCGCACACGGTTTTCTGGAAACTGTTTACCAATTTCAATCACTTGTTCGGCAATGGTGGCTTGCAGTTCTTCAATGGAATATAAATCGATGCCTTTGTCGTAACTGGCTGTGAGCACGATATCGGCTTTATCTTCTAGGGTGTCACAGGCATCAAACTTGGCTTGATCTAATGGCAGCTGCTCTTTTTTCACTACAGCCAGTAGGGCTTTTTCATCTTTATGCTTTTTAAGTAAGGTTAATGCTGTGGCGTTATCCAAACCAGGAGTCACACTCACACCTACTTTTAATGCGGTACGTTTGGCTTCGTCTTTAAGACCTGCGTCGTGAACGGTTTTAGAACAGGGGCCAATAAAATTTAAGCCTGCATTTTCCATGGCGCTTACCATGGACTCGTCTTCGGCCATGAAGCCATAGCCCGTAAAAATACTATTGTAGCCGTTGTCTTTGGCAATCTTGATGATTTGCTGAATACGAATGTTACGTTCGTTTTTATCTACGCCAGTGTAATCCGGTACACGGTGAACACGGCTTGGATCGGTCAGTTGACGCAGCTCAGGGGCCAACGCGTTTTGATACACAATGCTGTCTTTTTCCGATAATAAAATACCGTAATGTTCGATGCCCATTTCGGTAAATACATCCATGGCTTCAATACGAATCGGACCACGACAAATAATCAGCGGGCGCATATTAGAGCAATCAAAAGACTGAACCCATTCGCTAAAGGCATTGCCCAGTTGACGATCTTTATGGATCAATGGGTTGTTTAAATAATATTCGTTTGACATCTGGTTTCTCTCAGATCGCTATGAATGATTTTAAGGTCATTGTTAGCAGTCTTTTATAATTTAAGTGTGTAGTAATTAAGAGAACAAACGGCGTCTCTCATATCTCATTTGTCTTTATTTGTTAGCAAAATTAAAAGAACTCGCGCTGAACGCTATTAAATGGCTCAGGAGTATAGTGTCTAAGATGAAATGCCATGTTTTCACCCAGCACTTTACGTAAGTCGCTTGGCATCACAATTTGCGAAATGCTACCCAAGCTCAATGCTTCGTTGGGATTCATGAGTTCTTCTTCATAACGCTTGCCAAGAAGTGCTTCTTGTTCTTTGCCCCATTGTGCACTTTGCTCACCGGCCTTAACTGCACTACGAATCGTGCGTAATTCATTTTTGTAAACAAATTCAACACCCGCTGGTCCCATGACCGCGGCGCGAGTTGTGGGAAGAGCTACTACAAAATCAGCACCGGTTGGGTAATTGTTGTAAGAGGCATACGCGCCGCCAAAGGCATTACGAATAATTAATAAGAAGCGAGGTGTGCGTAAATCAATGATGGCATCGAGCATGGCACGACCGGCTTGTACAATGCCCAACGACTCCTGTTCTTTGCCTGGTAGAAAGCCTGTGGTGTCTTCCATGAAGATCACCGGAATATTGTAAAGGTTACAAAAGCGAATAAAGCGAGCGTTTTTATACGCCGCTGCGATATCAATTTGTCCAGAAGCAACCGCCGAGTTGTTCGCCACAAAACCAATGACATTTCCGCCCATGCGTCCCAGCGCACATATGGTGTTGCGGGCACGGTCAGGTTGAATTTCCATGAAGTCGCCGTGGTCACATAATTGTTGAATAATAATGCTGACATCCAATGGCGTATTAAAGCCGCTTGGGCTGTTGAAGGCTTTTTTCAACAGGATGTCGATGTCCCATGTTTTACGATCAATGGGATCAGAGGTTTCTTGGTATGGGGCGAATTCACTGTTGTTATTCGGTAGGTAATTTAAAAGTCGTTTAACTTTTTTAAGGGCGGCGACTTCGTCTTTTACGACAAAATCCGTGACGCCACTTTGGCTGTGTACACCAGGACCACCGAGTTCATCAGGGGTGACATCTTCACCTAATACGCTTTTGACAACACCGGTCCCGGTTAAACCAAAGAAGGTGTCGTTAGGTTGGATCATGAAACTGCCTTGGCGTGGCAAGTAGGAACCGCCACCGGCATTAAAGCCAAACATACACATGATAGATGGCACCACGCCGGAAATTTTACGCAGTGCGGTAAAGGCTTCCGCATACCCATCAAGGCCACCCACACCCGCAGGCACATAAGCACCGGCGCTGTCGTTTAACCCCACTAATGGAATGCGGCGTTTACCGGCCAATTCAAATAAGCGAGCTAGCTTTTTACCATTGGTGGCATCCATAGAACCCGCACGAATGGTGAAATCATGGCCGTATAATGCTACATCACGGCCATTAATTTTCACTACGGCGGTGACAATGCCTGCACCGTCTAAATTTTTCCCCCAGTTTTGAAACAACACCTTTGGGTCTTCGTCGGTTAGCACGGAGATGCGCTCCCAGATGGTCATGCGATTTTTGCTGTGCTGACGGGTGATGGCGTCCACACCAGGGGCGGTTTTTGGTCGATTGATCAGGTCATAGCCTTTTTTCAGGCTTTCTTCGTACAGACCCGGCTCGTAACCAGCTTGGCCTGGAATGCTGAACTCCACTTCCTTCGCTTGTGCGAATGGATTCGTCAGGGTAGCAGTGGTGGATTTTGTCATGACGCGATATCACCTAAATATGTGCTGGCGAACGGATTAGCTCTGATCATAGAATCACCTTGATTCCTTTTGAGCGGGGTGCGCTCGCCATTATGGTTATTATAAAGTGGCATGGATCATATAAGGGAATGTCTAGTAAGTGAATAGCGTAAAAACCCTGAATAATTGGCTAAAT
>JBNMQC010000146.1:0-6042 GCA_051277445.1 Bermanella sp.
GAAACCGTCGATTATTACTCCGCTAAACCCTTAGCTCAGGCTTACCGCAATGTGACGCCACAGGTAGTGGATGATGCCATTACGAATGTGTTTAGTAATCTTAGCGAGCCACTCATTGTTGTTAGCGGTCTGGCCCAGGGTAAGTTCCTGCAAGCCCTATCGGATACAGGCCGTTTCTTGGTCAATAGCACCATCGGTATTCTGGGTATTTTCGACGTGGCGCGCCATATGGGGATGCCTAAGCATAATGAAGATATGGGTCAAGTATTGGCCACGTGGGGTGTGGATGCAGGGCCTTATTTAGTGATTCCTATTTTGGGGCCAAGTACGGTTCGTGATGCGACTGGCTTTGTCGTGGACACCTGGGGCTTAGATGCGTTAGATCCGCAATCTCAGGGGCTGGATAATACTCAGGTTTACTATAGTAGTGTGTTTGCTGAATATTTGGACCTTCGAGCGGATCTCATTCCAGCTGAAGGTATTATCAGCGGTGACCGCTATTCATTTATTCGTAGCTTGTATCTTCAACGTCGTGAGTACCTCATCAATGACGGTCAGGTACAGGACGAGTTTAATGATGACTTCGATGATTTTGACGAAGACTTTTAAATAAAACGCGCCAGCTAAATGGCTGGCGTGGGTTTATTTTGCGTCTTAGCTCAATAGCTCGATGATTTCAGCGCCGTAATAATTTAAACCATTATCAGACATATGACGCTTAATGCTGACGCAGGCATGAAGGGGGGAGAACTGGTTTTGATACGAGGGCAGTAATGCCACGCCTTCATCTCCAATTGATAAAGTCTCCTTTGTTTCTATGCACATCCCCGTTCCGCTTAAGTCGATGCAGATGCATTGGATGATGCGATCCCCTAGAGTCAGGGTTAAAGGCGACTCCACTCGCATGCGAATAAAGTCACGTTTTTCTTCATAGGCATTGGCTAGGTTCATTGTTTTTATTCCTCTTCCACGGGCCACAGCGTCAGTTTACTGTGTCAAACTTCGGTAATTGATGCAACTGTCTAAAAAGTATGCAAAAGTTGTGACAACCTTCATACAAAATAATGATATTTGATTAATTAATGCATGCCTTTCCTTTGCCCTTGGTGTACCTTGCTAACAGGGTATTTGCCATGTAAGGTGGCCCAGCCAAAACAATAACAAGTCTATGCAGGCATCCATGAGTGTGGTAAGTGGTCGAGTATTAGTCATTGATGATGAAGCGATTGTTCGGGAAAGCATTGTTGCTTACCTAGAAGACAGTGGCTTTGATGTGATCGAAGCGGAAAACGGTCATGAGGGGGTTGCCTGCTTTAATAGTCTGCAACCCGACATCGTTTTATGCGATTTACGCATGCCGAATATGGACGGTTTGGCTGTACTTAGGCAAATCAATAAAACCCATCCTAACACCCCCTTTATTGTTGTCTCCGGTGCCGGTGTCATGGCGGATGTGGTGCAAGCTTTACGTTTAGGTGCCAGCGATTACCTCATTAAACCTATTTTGGATATGGAGGTGCTGGAGCACAGTATTGTGCGTAACCTCAAACAAAGACGTTTAATCGAGCAAAACAGCGCTTATCGGGCTCAATTAGAGGCCAATAACCGAGAACTCGAGTCCCGTCTAAAAGAGCTACGCCTTGATCAACAAGCGGGTCGAGAAGTCCAAAAGCGCATGCTGCCTGAAAACCAAGCACAGATGACAGGCATCGAGTTCAATTATCATATTATTCCAAGTCTTTATTTGAGTGGCGATTTTGTCGACTATTTCCCCATCAGCACAGATAAAGTCGTGTTCTATGTGGCGGATGTTAGTGGCCACGGCGCATCTTCAGCTTTCATTACCGTACTGCTTAAAAACCTCAGCAATCGATTAAGACGAAACCTAAAGCGTCAATCCAGTGATGACTTACTGACGCCCCACAAGGTCATTGAACGCATCAATCAAGAATTAGTTGAAGCGAGACTGGGTAAGCACGTCAGTTTGTTCTGGGGGATGATAGATTTGCCATCGTCGACACTTTCTTATAGTGTGGCGGGCCAATTTCCTATGCCAATTTTAAGCAATGAATTTGGTGTACACTACTTAAAAGGTCGATCCCAGCCAGCTGGGTTGTTTTTAGCGGCACAATATTCAACTTATGATGTTAAGCTGGGGCAAACGTTCCAGTTGGTAGCGGTTTCAGATGGTATACTTGAAGTGTTGCCTCACGCTACTTTAGCTGAAAAAGAAGCGTGCTTATTAGAGTGGGTAGCGGATGGTCAATTGACCATAGAAAACTTGGAATCCTTGCTTAAAATCGATACCGGCAATGAGATACCAGATGACATTACATTGCTAACATTGTCCAGGACAGAATGATCATGAATACGGGAAAAATTCTCGTTGCTCAAAGCCAGGGAATTTACATTATCAAATTCGTCGGTGATGTGCGTCTTAGTTTATGCAGCACACTCGATCAGTTCACCGATCAAATGTTTGAAAGTGAAGAATTTAAAACCGTGATTATCGATCTAACTGAAACTCAGTGCATCGATAGTACGTCACTCGGCCAACTTGCAAAGATTTCCATTCTTTACAAAGAAAAATATGGCCAGTTGCCAACCATTATTTCTACCCAAGATGATATTAATCGAATCCTAATGAGTATGGGGTTTGATCAAGTATTTTACATCGTCAAAGAACTGGTTTCCCACGTGGAATACCTTGACGAATTACCGCTTAAATCCGTTGATGAAGCCGAGATGAAAAAGCGTGTGTTAGAGGCTCATAAGTTGCTGATGGATATGAACCAAAATAACCGCGATGCGTTTCAGGATTTAGTGAACAGTTTAGAAGAAAACTAATATATTTATGACATCAATAGAACCTTTGGTACAAAAAGCCACCGTATTAGGTGGTGGTAGTTTCGGTACCGCAATTGCAAACATATTGGCTGAAAACGGCTTTGACGTGCGCTTATGGATGCGTAACCCTCAAGCGGTTGCTGATATCAATGAAACTCATGAAAACAAACAATATCTGCCAGGTGTGACGTTGCACGATGGCATTAACGCCACCGATGATTTAGCAGACGCCATCCTAGGTAGTCAGGTGGTGTTTTATGCGATTCCGAGTAAATCATTTCGTGAAATCGTTGAGCGCACACTCGGCATTGTCGATAAAGAACAAATTTTAATCAGCACCACAAAAGGCATAGAACCTGATGGTTTTAACCTAATGAGTGATATTTTACGTGGCGTATTTCCAACCAACCCCATCGGTGTCATCAGTGGCCCGAACTTAGCCAAAGAAATTGCTCAAGGGCAATTGGCGGCGACCGTGATTGCCAGTAAAGACAAGCGTGTACGCGACTTTATTCAGCAAAGCCTTAGTTGTAAGTTCTTTAGAATCTATGTGAACGCGGATATGTATGGCGTTGAGCTAGGTGGTGCATTAAAGAATATTTACGCGGTTATTACCGGTATGGCTGCTGCATTAGGGTTTGGCGAAAATACCAAAGCCATGCTGATCACCCGTAGCCTTGCTGAAATGAGCCGCTTTGCGGTTTCGCAAGGGGCGAACCCCATGACCTTTTTAGGCTTAGCGGGAGTTGGCGATCTTGTGGCGACGTGTGTGTCACCGTTAAGTCGTAACTATCGTGTAGGCTATGCGGTTGGTAAGGGTGAAAGCTTAGATCAAGCGATTGAGTCATTAGGAGAAGTGGCGGAAGGCATTAATACCTTGCGTTATGTCCGTAATGAAGCCAACGAAATGGGGATTTATATGCCTCTTGTGAATGCTTTATATGCCGTGTTGTTTGAAGGTGTAAAAGTGGATGAAGTCGCGAATGCCTTAATGACAGGCGATCATAATACAGACGTGGAATTTTCTTTACCCAGAGGGGCCTAGCAAATGGATAAGCAGTGGAAAGACAATATTAAGTCCGAATCATTTTGGTTGCGCAGCCTATTCATGGTGCTGTTTTTTATTGTATACCGCATTGTGGATATTCTTGTTTTGCTGGTGGCCATTAGCCAATGGTTCTACGTATTGCTCAGTGGCGATGGTAATCAAGGTTTAAGTAATTTTGCCAAAGGCTTGAGCTTATATGTGTCGCAAATTATTAATTACCTAAGCTACAACACAGAAGAAAAGCCGTTTCCGTTTAGTGACTGGCCAAAAGAAGCGCCAGCGACCACTAAGCGAAAAACCACACGAAAAACAACTGCAAAAACTAAAAAAGTAACAGATCAAAGCGATGCATAAGCTTTGGATCATGCGCCATGGGCAAGCTCAGTCCATGGCTCCTTCAGATGAACTGCGCCCTTTAACCGATGAAGGGCGTCGGCAAGTGAGTATTAATTCTCAAGCTTTAGCCAATGAAACCTTTACCCATGTATTTGTGAGTCCGTATCTTCGGGCACAACAAACCTGGGAAATCCTACTGGCACAGGGTATTCACACGCAGCGCTGCACGACAGTCGATTGGATTACCCCGGATGTGGCCACAGGCCCGGCCTTAGATGAGCTTATGTCCATTGAAGGCGATGCGCTAAATATTCTGTTGGTTTGTCACCAAACGTTTGCAGGACGATTAACGACCCATTTATGTGATGGCTCCACACGGGGTCGACATGTTGAAACGGCAGCCATTGTTTCCATTCAAGCGGAGGTGTTTGCAGGCCAATGTGGAATGTTGCAAGGCATCTTGTCCTCTTATTAATCGCTCTCCTTTGTGCCAATGCTGCAGCCCAGGTTGGGCCTGGCTTATTGTGGCGAATCCATAAACCTCAGCAGCCCCCTTCCTTTTTATTTGGCACCATCCATATTGATGACAAGCGCGTCAAGGATCTTGATGTGCAGGTGACCCGTCGTTTTAATGAGGCGAAAACCCTGTGCTTAGAGATCTTGCCTAATCGTGAAACTCAGGTGGGTATTGGTCGTGCGATGTTGCTTCCAGAGGGGCAGTTCTTAGATGAGATTTTAGGCGAGTCATTATTTAACCGTTTAAGCTTGTTGCTAAATAAACGGGGTATGACGCCACTAGAGGCGGTGCATTTAAAGCCTTGGGCAGCCATGGTAGTGTTAAGTCGCCCGCAAAGCCAAGGTGGATATGCGTTAGACGAACAGCTGTATCATTGGGGCGTTCATCAGTATAAAAAAATGTGTGCCCTAGAAACCCTGCAGGAACAGTTGTCAGTGTTTGATGAGCTGAGTCAGGCAGATCAAATCACCTTGCTAAAAGATTCATTGAATTTCATGCCAGAGGTTCAGGTATTAAATGAAAAGCTCGTTCAGGCCTACTTGGAGGGGGATCTCGATGAGATTTATCGCCGTAGTATGGAATTACAAACCAAGGATGACGAGCTTGCTAGTCGCCTCATGAACTCGTTAATAGACAAAAGAAATACTCGTATGCTTGAGAGAATACTCCCTGAATTGGCCCAAGGTCGGGTCTTTATTGCAGTCGGTGCTTTGCATTTACCAGGTGAGCATGGGTTATTAAACTTATTACGTGGTGCTGGCTATGCGGTTGCCCCGTCCGACCTTAAAGTGAGTCCTTGGTGATGGAACGCCCCGCATTACATTTTTGTCACGCAAATGGTTTTCCTGCAAAAAGCTATGGTGTGTTACTTGATAAGCTCTCACAGACATTTGATGTTAGCTATTTAGATATGCATGGGCACCAGTTGCATTATCCGGTAACGGATAATTGGCCTCACTTGGTGGATGAGCTCATCGACGAAATATCCTCCCTTCATCAAAGTCCGATTATTGCGGTGGGGCACAGCATGGGAGGCGCATTGATTTATATGGCTGCGCGTAAGCAACCTGAGCTTTTTAAACAGATCATTTTGTTAGATCCGCCATTGTTAGATAGCCTAACCGCATTTGTGATTGGTGTGGCCAAACGTTTTAATTTTATTGATCGTATTACACCGGCTGGTAGAACCAATGGCCGCCAAGAGTTGTTTGATGATCATGACCATGCTTTTGAGTATTTCTCAAATAAATCCTTGTTTAAACAAGCCGATCCACGATGTTTACAAGACTATATT
>JBNMQC010000147.1:0-6008 GCA_051277445.1 Bermanella sp.
GTACTTCTTTGGAATAATCAGCAATCAAACCACATACCATGACACGGCCATGGGCATTCATGCGATCAACAATCAGGCTTTGAATTGGACCCGCGGTATTTTCAAAAAACAAATCAATGCCATTAGGAGCAGCTTTCGCTAACTGAGTATCTAGGTCGTCAGATTTGTAGTTAATCGCCGCATCAAATCCTAGTGTATTGACAATCCAATCAGCTTTTTCGTCGTTGCCCACCACACCGATTACATGCAAACCATCGGCTTTAGCCAATTGACCCACAATAGAACCTACCGAACCCGCTGCCCCTGTCACAATAATGGTTTCACCTTTTTTCGGTTTACCCACATTAAAGTAACCTTGTGACGCAGTGATACCTGGTAAAGCAAATACCGATAAAATGGCTTCGTCTGGTAAAGGCGCTTCGACCTTGTTTAGACCTTGACCGTCCGTTAAAAAATATTGCTGCCACCCCATCATACCCATGACACGATCACCCACCTTAAACTTGGGGTGATTACTTTCTACAATCTCACCAATGCCAGAGCTGCGCATCACCGAACCTAATTCAACCGGGGGAATATAGCTGTTGGTATCGGGGCTCATCCAGCCGAACATTGCAGGATCGAGAGACATATGATTTTGCTTAACTAAAAACTGGCCTTCGCTAACAGTAGGCATTTCTTTTTCAACTATTTCAAATAGCGCTTTTGTAATCGGGCCGCCCGCTGGACGTTTAACAAGATTGATCGCAGTAAAAGTAGTCATTATTTAATTTCCATTTGTCGATTTAACGGTTGAGATATTCGGGATTCATGGCTCTGGTTTGAAGAGTGACCTCTATTTCATGTATGAATAACATTAACTGATCACGTTAGCCAAAATGTGCAAAAGCGATCTTATTGCCATCCAGATCACGAAAATAAGCCCCATAAAACATATCAGGGATACGCTGACCTGGCTGACCATCACAGGTTGCACCTAACTCAAGCGCCTTTTTGTACAGGCTATCAACAGCTTTTTTAGAACCTGGCATTAAAGCAACCATATTGCCATTGCCTGGCTGTGGCGACTCTTCATTGTAAGGTATGCAGATACTGAACATAGGGCCGCCAGTTTTAGTGCCAAAAAACGCAATTCGGTCCATATCCATTTTTAGCGTGACGCCCATATCGGCTAAAAGCTCTAAATAAAAAGCCTTCGCTTTTTCCATATTACTAATACCGATGGTGACATATCCAATCATGATCATTACCTGTTGTTAAATTTCGAAACGACAATCTAGTCGATAGACATCATATACTCACAGAACGCGGAATAGTCTACAAGTGAATAAAATTGATCGGATACCATCAATAAAACGTATAGAATTATCAATAATTCAAGCAACTGGATAAATCAATGAAACACCTATTAATCGCCTTAAGTGCATTGTCTTTAGCTGCTTGCAGTGCAAAACCCTCACTCACTTTACAGGTGTTTGAATGCGGAGAAGTTGAAGTTCGAGACATCTCTTTATTTTCACCAGGTATTGACGAAGGTATTACCAAGCACCTTGTCGATAGCTGTTACCTGATTCAACATCCCAAAGGAAACCTGATATGGGATACCGGCATTACCGATGCGGCGGGCGTAGCAGGGGTTGAAGCATTTGGGAGTAAGTTGAAATTAACCGTGACTAACCCACTATCAGAGCAATTAGCAGCGATTAATATCAAACCTTCTGATATTCAATTTATGGGTATTTCACATTTCCATGGTGACCATACCGGTAACGCTAACTTATTCAATACGGCTCAACTGTTCATACAACAAGCTGAGTACGATGCTGCGTTTGGCCCAATACCCGAAGACTTTGGCTTTAACGCCGCTAGCTACAGCGATGTGGATAAAACAAAAATCACGATTTTAAACGGCGAACATGACGTATTTGGTGATGGTAGCGTCATCATCAAACCTGCTCCTGGCCATACCCCTGGTCACCAGATGCTGCTAGTTAACTTAGCAAACGAAGGCTCAATCATGTTATCCGGTGACTTGTATCACTTCACTAAAAACCGCGTGCACAGACGCGTACCTTCTTTTAACTTTGATAAAGAGCAAACGTTAGAATCTATGGAGAGCATTGAAGCATTTGTAAAAGACACCGGCGCTACGTTATGGATTCAACATGACAAAGAGCAGAATGCGACGATTAAGCATTCGCCATACGCGTATCATTAGCGATAAAAATACCCAAGTGATTGAATTCTAATAAAATTAACCTAAGAGTAAAATTTAAAAGGCAAATATAAAGTTGCGTAAATAGCCCTCTTTGTTTTTTGACCAAAACATTACTACGTGTATAGTGAGCTACACCAAAACACGACCTATAAATCAGTCTATTATTTGATGTATTGCTACTTTATTCGGAGTCATCCCCTTATATGAACCTGCTATGGGTTGTACTGTTGCCGCTTCTCGGCACACTAGTCCCTTTGTTAACAGAGCGTTTCGGCCGTAACATTTGTGCTTTGTCCGTTGCCATATTACCCGCCTGGTCACTCATTTTAGCGCTAATGTATGCCGCCGATGTATTCGATGGCGAAGTCGTTCGGCAAACAATAGAATGGATACCTGCGATAGGTCTGGATCTTTCTTTCAGACTCGACGGCCTTTCATTATTGTTTCTATTATTGATTCTGGGGATTGGTCTACTGATCATTCTCTACGCCAAATATTACCTCTCGTCTAAAGACTCTATGGGACAATTTTATGCCTACCTAATGCTATTTATGAGCGCAATGGTCGGCATTGTCATATCAAATAACTTAATTCAGTTGTGGATGTTCTGGGAACTGACCAGCATTAGTTCGTTTCTATTAATTAGCTTTTGGTCACATAAGGCAGATGCTCGCAAGGGTGCAAGAATGGCCCTAGCCGTAACGGGGTTTGGGGGACTGGCTCTGCTTGCGGGGTTATTACTGCTGGCTAATATTGTGGGCAGTTATGACCTCGATATTGTATTGGCAAGTGGCGACCTTATTAGAGCCCACGGCGCTTATCCCATCATACTCGTACTGGTGTTATTAGGCGCATTCACTAAGTCGGCTCAATTTCCGTTTCATTTTTGGTTACCCCACGCCATGTCAGCGCCGACACCGGTAAGTGCTTACTTACATTCAGCCACAATGGTTAAGGCTGGTATTTTTTTAATGGCCCGTTTTTACCCTGCATTGGCCGGTACTGATTTATGGTTTTTAATTGTTAGTTTAACGGGTTTAATCACGCTGCTTTTAGGTGCTTATATCGCGTTATTTAAACATGACCTAAAAGGCTTACTGGCGTATTCAACGATTAGCCATTTGGGACTCATTACTCTGCTGTTAGGTCTAAACTCTGATCTTGCCGCCGTCGCGGCGATATTCCATGTCATTAACCACGCGATCTTTAAAGCCTCACTATTTATGGCGGCAGGTATTATTGATCATGAGTCTGGCTCACGGGATATGCGCAAGCTTAACGGCCTTATGAAGTACATGCCCTATACCGCGACACTGGCCATAGTAGCCGCACTGTCGATGGCCGGTGTGCCCTTATTGAATGGCTTCTTATCAAAAGAGATGTTTTTTACCGAAACCTTGCACCAGAGCATGCTGGGATCACTGTCTTGGTTGATTCCTCTGCTAGCCACACTGGGGGCCGCTTTTTCGGTCGCCTACTCTTTGCGCTTTATTCATGATGTGTTTTTTAACGGTGAACCCATCGACCTGCCTAAAACGCCCAAGGAACCGCCACGTTACATGAAAGTGCCCATCGAGATACTGGTTGCTCTCTGCTTACTGGTAGGCATATTCCCAGCGTATATCGTAGGTGATTTATTACATATTGCATCGGTTGCGGTGCTCGCCCATGAGGTTCCTGTTTACAGCTTATCAATTTGGCACGGGCTTAACATTCCATTGCTTATGAGCTTTTTAGCCATGGTGGGCGGCATCACGATTTACTGCAACCGCCGCCATTTGTTTCACTTTCAAGCACAATTTGATGAACCTGATGCAAAGTATATCTTCGAAGGCGTCGTGCAATGGATCGTCAATGTCTCGAAACGAATTATCGATACGTTAGAAAACGGTTCCCTGCAACGGTATATCTTTTTGCTACTGTTATTTACTTTGGTCATGAGTGCACTACCTTTGCTTGATCTTGCTAAGAACGCAGGTTCACGGCCTCAAATTCCTCTTGATGGTGTCGCGTTAACCGGTGCCTTCTTGATGATACTAAGTGCCATAGCAACCGTAATCTGGCACAGAAAAAGATTCCTCGCGCTTATCTTTTTATCGGTGGTTGGCTTAGTTGTCTCGCTGGTCTTTGCTCAATTTTCAGCACCGGATTTAGCATTAACACAACTATCCGTTGAAATTGTAACTATTATTTTGTTACTTCTGGCATTGTTCTTTTTGCCACAAAGTACTCAAAAAGAATCGAGCAATAGACGTTTAAGTATGGATCTATTAGTCTCAGCCTTAATTGGCTGTGTCATCGGCACACTCTGCTTTGCCATGCTCACAACACCACTGGATACAATTTCAGACTTCTTTTTAGAAAATAGTAAAACCGGTGGTGGTGGCACCAATGTTGTTAACGTTATTTTGGTCGACTTCCGAGGCTTCGACACACTCGGTGAAATCACCGTACTGGGTATTGCGGCTTTAGGTATTGTCAAACTGATCGCCAAAATGCGGATCCATTTGCCAACGCGGGATGATAAAGGCCGTGCCTGGAGCAATGACCCTCATCCTATGATGTTTGCAATGGTGTCCCAAAGCCTTCTTCCTTTAGCGATATTGGTATCGGTTTATATTTTCTTACGGGGCCATAACGTACCCGGTGGTGGTTTTATTGCGGGTTTAATCACCTCAGTGGCTATTATTCAGCAATACATTGCTCACGGTGTTCACTGGATAAAACCAAGGGTAAAACTTGATTACCAATGGATCATTGCAGGGGGGATATTAATGGCCACCGCCACGGGCCTAGGCAGCTGGATCTTTGGCAAACCTTTTTTAAGTACGTGGTTTGATTACTTTGACCTACCTTGGATTGGTGAATTTGAACTTGCCAGCGCCATGATATTTGATTTAGGGGTCTACCTAACAGTCGTAGGTTCTGTGCTGCTGATATTGGCAAACTTAGGCAAGTTAACCACCAGTGAACGCATTGAAGTAAAGGAGAATGATTAATGGAAGCTCTTTATGCTTTTTGTGTCGGAATACTGACCACTTGTGGATTTTTTCTCGTGCTAAGAGGACGAACGTTTACAGTCGTGATGGGGCTTACCTTATTATCTTATGCCGTAAACTTGTTTTTGTTTGCCAGCGGTCGTCTGCAGCTCGATGGCGCTGCGGTACTGGGGCAATCCGCTGAATACAGCGACCCACTGCCTCAAGCGCTGGTATTAACCGCAATTGTCATTGGCTTTGCTATGACCGCCTTTGTGGTGATATTAGCCATGCGTTCACGGGCGGATCAAGGGAATGACTACGTCGATGGACAAATTCCCGAGCAATCCAAACGACTCAGTGCATCAGAAAAGAGGAACGCTTAATGCAACATCTGGCTATTTTTCCTATTTTATTACCGATGTTGGCGGCAGTCTTTATGTTACTGCCGCCGTTGAGTAATACCATCACTCGACACCGTGTTTTTGCCATTGCGGTGATGGTTATTCTGGTCATCATGTCTGCTTTGCTATTACTCAACAGCCATCAACAAGGCACCCAGATATACGTTCTGGGTGGCTGGCAACCCCCCTTTGGCATCACATTAGTCGCCGACAGATTATCAACCATGATGGTATTATTAACTTCGGTGCTTGGATTAGGGGCGCAGCTTTATGCCTGTGCGGGTGATGACAAAGATGGTATGTATTTTCACCCACTGTTCATGTTTCAAATCATGGGGGTTAATGGCGCGTTTCTAACAGGTGATATATTTAACCTTTTCGTTTTCTTTGAAGTGCTGCTTATTGCTT